>JAILQA010000081.1 GCA_024699205.1 Treponema sp.
TTCTGATTTTATAAACGGATATTATTGTGTAAATATTCTTGGAAAAAACTGTAAAAAGACAGTTGCTCAGGTTTTGGAGAACGTAAATTATTATACACTTGAAATAAAAAAGCACTATGAAAGCATAATCATACCTAGAGAAGCAGAATATTTAATCAAATCTGATTTTTCTTTGGATACTTTTGCAATCGGAATCAGCTCTCTTTCAAATAATATTACATCCCTGCGTTTTTATAAAAAACAGGCTTTTATCGCTGTTTTGCAGTCATTCTTTTCAGAAAATAAAAAAGGTATTTTCAGATATGATGAAAGTGCTTTGACAGAACAAAGTGATTTAGACTTTACAAATCTTAATGATAAATGTGAACGTTGTTTTTCAAAGCTTTCTGTATCTAGTCCCGAAGAAATACAAAAGAGCATAAACGAAATATTTGTTTTTAAGGATTCTAATCAGAATATTTATGCAGAAGAGCTTTATTTTATTTACAACAAGATTACAGAAAATCTGATGGGCCGCTTTGCTGTTTATACCCAGAACGATTTGTATCTAGATTTAAAATGCATAATGATTGAAAACATTCTTCAATGCAAAAATATTGCAGAATGGAAAAAGAATGTAACAGATTATGCAATTTATCTTTCGGAACTGCTCAAAAAGAATAATGTTGAATATCCTTTTATTGATGAAGCTCTGGCTTATATAAAAAGCAATTTCAACAAAAATATAAACATGGCCATGGTTGCAAACGAAGTTTCCGTAAACTACACCTGGTTTTCCGAAAAGTTTAAGGAACACATAGGCATGAACTTTAACGAGTATATAAAAAAACTGCGCCTTGATGAAGCCTGCCGCCTGCTCGAAAAAAATATCTACAAAGTATACGAGGTTGCCGAGCGCTCCGGTTTTGGCGATGTAAAATACTTTATGAAAACTTTCAAAGAAGCAACTGGTCTCACTCCGAGCGAGTGGAAGAAACAGCATACCTCTGAATAATGAATGGAGAGATTTTGTTCTCTAATTAATTACTAAAATTATTCTCTAATTTTCTCTAAAACCGAAAATCTAACACCTTTCTGAAAATCAACTGTCTTTTATTCTCCACCTGAACAAGTACAATAAAGCAACTGGACAATTGTATTTAACAATACATTGCAACTAGTTGCTTTTGCAGTTTGCCATGCAAACTGCAAATCAATACTTGGGGGTAAAAATGAAAAAACTTCATTTAATTTATTTATTTTTCAGTTTGATTTTTGTTTTTAATCTTACTTCATGTCTTACAATTCATGAAAAAAAGGTGGTTCCTGCTCCTTACGTGCCAGAACCATCTGCTTTTCAGGAAGTAGAAGTTGAAGATTCATTTAATATTTATTTTTCAACAGCAAGTCGTCCTGTAATTGACGGCAGCTTTGAAGATTGGGATGGACTTGAAGGTATTCACACACGCACAATGGTTTACGGTGGTACATTCAATCCGGAAAGTGCAGACGGACATTTTGTTTACAGAACCGACGGTCAGTATCTTTATGTTTTTGCAGATATCAGCGATGAAGATGCCCGCACAAATCCTTACGAAATTGCACAAGCCTGGCGCGGTGATTCAATTGAATTGTTCTTTGGAACAGACACTTCTTCTCATAAGTTTTACAAAGCCTCTGACGTGCGCGTAAGAATTGCTTCTAACAGTAAAACTGATATAAACGATGTAAAAGTAAGCTTTAATGATATTCTCACAGAAAATCCAGACATTCAGGTTGCCTTCGTATTCAATGACGGCGGATACAAAGTAGAAGCAGCTCTCCCATTGGAAGACATGGGCGGTAAAAATCTTAAATTAAAAGATAAAGTTCGGGGCGATTTCCAGATTAACGATGCTGACGGTGGAAAAGAAAGAATCCGTTTAATTCACTGGCACAGTAAGGCAGACAATACTTACATGGACGCTTCATCCTGGGGCGACGGAAAAGTTGTTCCGCTCAAATAAAGCTGGTGCGGTATAGCGATTGAAAAGCGAAAGAAAGAGGTAAAAGAATGAAAAAAATAATATCAATAATTTTGGCTTTATTAGTTATTTCAACATCGGTTTTTGCTCAGAAAAAAACTGTAGTGACAGTAGAGCAGGATGAAAACGGCTGGAGACTTATTGATCGTGGAAATCCTGTTGAAGTAAAAGGCGTTGTATGGTCCTTCACTCCGATTGGTCAGACCCATACTTATGATTTGTTTTCACAGAATGAAGATTTTATCAGAAAGATGATTGATACGGATATGCCCCTTCTCAAAAAAATGGGCGTAAACACAATCCGCTGTTTTACAATGATTCCTCCAAAATGGGTTGATTACATTTACACAAAATACGGAATCTATTCCATCATCAACGATACCTTGGGACGTTACGGCCTTACTGTAAAAGGAACTTGGAATGCAAATACCGATTATTCAGATTTGTATACCCGCGAAGTTCTTATTGAGCAGGCTCGCCAGACAGCAGAAAAATACAAGGATACAAAAGGTGTCCTCATGTATCTCTTTGGAAACGAAAGCAACTACGGCCTTGTCTGGTCTTCCAATGAAATTGAAGATTTACCTACAGGTGAAAAAGATATTGTAAAAGCCGGTTATCTTTATGATTTGATGGAAAAAGCAATGGCAGCTTGTAAGGAAGTAGACCCTAATCGCCCGGTTGGAATTGTAAATGGTGATACACAGTACCTTGATTTGATTGCAAAACTTTGTCCTAGCTTGGATATTCTTGGTGTAAATGCATACCGTGGATATAAGTTCTACGATTCTTTCTATCAGAATGTTCAGGAAGTTTTGAATAAGCCTATCGTATTTACCGAAGCCGGTGCAGATGCTTTCAATGATATTCTTATGCAGGAAGATCAGGTTGCCCAGATGAATTATCTTAAATCTCAGTGGGAAGAAATCTACAGACAGGCTTACGGAAAAGGAAATTGCCAGAATGTTCTTGGTGGCGTAGTTTTTGAATGGATGGATGAATGGTGGAAACGCTATCAGAATAAAAATCTTGAAGTACATGACGGAGCTTCATGGTCTAGTTCTGCTTATGATGTTGACTATAAAGACGGCGTAAACAATATGTCTGAGGAATGGTTTGGTATTTGTGCCCAGAGTCCGCTTAAGGAAGATGGAATCAATATTCGTATTCCTCGTGCAAGCTATTACATGCTCAAAGATATCTGGGCTCTTTCTCTTTATGATTCAGAAACCTACGAAATTGACCAGACTTTTGACTTCCTTGAAGACGGTTTGTATTTAGCTCTTGGAAACGAAAAATCGCTCAAACAGACAATCCGCGAAAATAAAGTTGCAAGTATTTCACAGGCTGAATTAAATGTAGTTTCTACAACTCCGGTTTCAATCGATAAGCTCAAGGAAAATGCAGATAGAAAGACAACTATAAAGAATGCAACCCGTTACGCAAACAGCAAAGGCGAAACAATTGAAACAAAAGTTGCGGCAGAAGGCCTTTTAGGCATTACTCTTAATCCTGTTGAAAATCTTACTGGTGATTTTGTTATTAAAGCCTGGACCGATGAACCTTTTACTAAGTTCCACAACAATTGGACAGGTTATTATGAAAATGAATTGAACTCAGTTGGTGGCGAAACTCACTTGAAATATGTTGACCTTTATTCAGGAAGCTTCAGCTATGATAATTCAGCCTTCACTTTGAACGGTTACTATCACACTGGACATGCAGGTTTTGAAGGAAAAGGAGATATCTTCAATATTTCTAAAGAAGCCTTCGATATTATCGGTTATGACACCTACGGTTCAAAAGCTCCAATTGCAGTTGAGTTTGTAGGAAAAAATACTCTAGAAGGTCTTGAAGTTATTGGTGGACCGGAAATCTGGGGAGCAGCAAAACCACAGATTCAGGCAAATTATTTCAAATGGATTCCTTTTTCAAACGGAATTGTTTTGAACGCAACTTATGCAGAAGAGTTTGGACATTCAGAAAATATAAATCTTGACCCTTACAATGGTTTTGGTCCAGGAAGAAAAGCTTCGGTTTATTTTGAATCCTTCTTTAATCCTTGGCTTACTTTTAAAGCAGGTGGATTATTTGCCGGTTCAGAAAAATTAGGAGCTACTTATACAAAAGGCAACGGCCAATTAGCAAAAATCACTTATGCAGATACTTTGGGCGGCTACGTTCAGATTGGTACAAATATGTTCCAGCACGCATACATTTATGCAAACGGTATTTACCGCGGACTTGTTGCACAGACAAATGCTCAGGCTGTAAGAGGCAGCTTCTTTACCGCAGATTCAGGTTCAGGCAACAGAATGGAAATGCAGGTTGGTGCAGATTTGGTTTACGGAAACTTCACTTTCAAACCTGTAATGCGCATGAGAAAGCCGCTTGAAAAGGCAATTGGTAGAAAACTTACTGCCGGTTCCCCATTTGTAGTTGATATGGGCAATAGACAGTGTGTTGAGTTTGAAGGCGTATTTACTTATGACCCAGAGGGTGCAACTTGGTTCCACGAATGGAATAGTGATGATATTGAAGGTGCTCCTTTTGCATTCAGTATTACGGGGCTTTACCAACTTTTTGCTGGAAAGACGGATTCGCTTCCATTCAGAAGTTCAGATAAGGCTACTTATTCACGCAATGACGAAACTTCAGCGACAAAATATGCCTGGTATGAAGGTGGGGCACTTCCTTTGCAGAACAATCTCTTCCAGGTTGGTACACGCATTGTATGTAATCCAACTGGAAACCTCAGAATTATCGCTAATGTTTATGGCGGACATCTTGGTGCAACAACTGGTGCTTATGTTTCAGCCGGAACAAGTGAGTTTGTTGATTTCGTTCGTGCAGAATTAGCCTTGCGTTATCGCAACTGGATTTTCCAGGGAGCTTTGGGCCTAAATGACTGGGGCGAAGAAGAATGGTGGAGAAACTTTAATCAAACCTTCCCATTACAGTATTCAGTTGATATTGCTTACGGTTTTGACAAGCCTGCTTTTGGTGATGCAAAGAATCGTATTGGTATGAAAGTTCAGGGCTGTACATTTGGTGATGAAAGTTCAGATGCATATCTTTGTCTGCCAAATGGTCTTGAACTTTCCGGGGCAAATTATCTTGAAGCATCTCTTTACTTCAATATTGGACTTAAATAAAGGATTTAGACGAGGAAGGTTTAAAATGAAAAAAATATTTAAGGTGATGATTGCTATGGGCTCTGTTATGGCGCTTAGTTTTTTGACGACTTCATGCTTCTTTTTCAAGGTGGATGACGATGAAGCTGTAAATAAGGATGGTATGCAGCTTGTCTGGTCGGATGAGTTTGATTATACGGGTGTGCCAAGAACGACAGATTGGAAATATCAGACAGGGAAAAGCGGCTGGGGAAATAATGAACTTCAAAATTACATTGATAATGCTTCAAAGGCAGATACAGCAATTGTTGAGGACGGACATTTAAAAATCAAGGCCTATTACGATGGGAGCGAATGGAAGAGCGCAAGACTTAATACCAGAAAAAGCTGGAAATATGGATATATTGAAGCCCGCCTTAAAGTAACAGACAAAAGGGGAGCCTGGCCTGCATTTTGGATGATGCCAACTAATTTTGACAATACTACTAATCCTTGGCCTGATTGCGGTGAAATTGACATCATGGAAAATGCTCCTTATGCCGCTGGCAGCAATGTTGTATTCAGTTCTTTACACGCAAAAGGACATTATAGCGAACATCCTGAAAGTATTGGTAAAAAGAACTTTGGTTCTTCTTTTGGAGATGAATGGCATACCTTTGGCTTGCAGTGGGACGAAACAAAGATAAGTGCTGTTTATGACGGTGAAGTTATGGGCACCTATTACAACGACGGAACTGGAAAAAAGAACTGGCCTTATAATACGGATTTTTACATCATTCTTAATCTTGCAATTGGTGGAAACTTGGGTGGAACTCCGGCTGCAGCTTCATTGCAGGGCTCTGATGTAGAGTTTTTAGTGGATTACGTAAGGGTATACCAGTAGTTTTTGCGCTTTTTTTGTGAGGATTGCACAAATATTTCTGAAAAAATCACACCTTAACGAAAAGTCGCTGACTTTTAATTGCGGCCTTCTGGTGTGACAATAAAAACATAAAAAAGATGGAGGAAAAAAATGAAAAAATCACTTGCAGCAATTTTTAGCCTTTTGATTTTATCTGCTGTTTTTAGTTTATCAGGATGTCTGGCAGATGCAGTTGCTGATGATGGTTCTGGTTATCCAGCCAGCGGAAGTGGAAGCGGCGGTTCAGGTGGAACTGGCGGTGGAACAGGTACAGGCTGGGCACTTTGTAAGGATAATAGTTACGATATTTTTGATATGCAGGTTTGGGGCGATGGTGCCGGAAAATTTGATTATAAAAATGAATCTGGTTATGGTCGTTTTACTGTTACTGAAAAAGGTGGCGGTTGGGTCGGTGGCGGCTTAATTTGTGCTGATACAACAAAAACCTTTAATTTTACTGGTGTTAAAAAAATGAAGTTTGAGATTCGTGGAAATGTTTCTCCAAAGGCTCTTTGTATTGCAGTTCAGAATAACCAGGGAGCTTCTGCGAAAATGTATCCTTCTAAAACTTCTTTAACCAACAGCAGTGCGAAAATCAACAGCCTTAGTGAAACAGACTGGACTTCTGTTGAGTTTGATGTTTCCGGGGCAGCAAGTGATGTAATCATCAATGCCTTCTGTATTATCGTTGCCGGTGACTGGGGAGGTTCTTTTGATAAAACTCAATTTTTTGAAATCCGTAACCTTGATTGGGTAGATAGCGATGGTAAATCTGTAAAACTTAGTTTGAAATAAAAATTATATATTTCTTTTTCACGAGGAGGAAAAAAATGAAAAAGACTAAATTGTTTATGGCAACTGCTTTGCTTTTTGCGGCAAGTACATTATTTATTACTGGTTGTCAGCCTGAGGCAGAAAACCCAGACAGTACACCTATTGAAAAGCCGGATCCAACTCCAACACCGGATCCTGATCCAGACCCAAATCCTAACCCAACAGAAGAAATTACTTTGGATTTGAGTGCTTATTCTTACAGAAAGAACTTTGTAAGTACAAGTGAAACTTTGGGTATAACAATAAGTGATTGGGGTGATGGAACTGACCGTAAACCAAACGAAGATGGTTCTTGGACATTGACTGCTTCTAATAGTATGTGGGGTGGTATTTCTGGTGTCGTTGCTCCTTTTACAGGTTTAAATGCTGGATTAATTTCTCAGTATGATTACATTGCATTTACAGGTGATTTCTCTAATTTCACGATTAATGATACAGAAGACCCTGAAGTAGGAAATGCCGGTGTAAACATAAAAGTTCCAGACGTTCAGAAGAGATTTGCTACAAAGAATAAAAATGCAGATGGAACAATAACTTATTATATCGCAACATCAGAGTTTGGCGAGGCTCCAAAAAGTGCAGTTGAGTTTGCAATCATCATTGGTGGTTCAGGTTCTATAAAATTGACAGAAGTTTATCTTGCTGCCAAAGAAAATCCTGTAAAACCAGTTTCTGCAATCACGATTGCTCCTGAAACAACAACAATTGCTTCTGAAAATACAGTTACTTTCACAGTAAAAGATTCAAACTTTAATGACGTAACTGCAAATACAACTTTTGCAATTGATGGTGAAGATGCTACAGGTTCTACTATTGCAGCTAACGTTCTTACAGCTGGAAAAACAGCTGGAACTGTTACAGTAAAAGCTACTTATACTTGTGATGACGGTACATTTACAGCAACAGCATCTATTGAAGTTACAGCTGCATTAACAAATCTTGTAACAACAGTTGGTCTTGAAAGAGTATACCTTGGACCTGGATGGAATGCACTTCTTCAGGATGTAACAGAATTAGCAGCTGCAGCTGAATATCTTACAATTGAAAACAATGTTGCAACATATAAATTGCCAGCAGGACTTGGTGGACAGTGGCAGGCACAGCTTAAACTTAGTACTGATGCAGGTATTAAAAAAGACGAAAAATGGTACTTCTCTTTCAAACTGTCTGGAATGAATGGTAACTTCACTCTCAAATTGAATGACAATGAAATCTTAGTACCAATGTTCAATAATGTTGCATTTACAGACGGCCAGGTAATTACATGTTCTGGAACATCCCCTGAAGATATTGAAAATATATCTTTAATGTTTGACTTTGGAACTTGTCCAGAAGGTACAGTTGTAATTTCTGATATCATGTTTGCAAAAACAAACTAATATGGTTTTAATAAATCTCCTTGAGGTTTTGAAAATAATTAGTCCTTCATAATGGCTTTCGAGGGTCCGGGATGTCATCTCGGACTCTCTTTTTAAGTTTCGGGAGTTCTTGATTAGTGTGGCTGGCAATTTCTCTGAGGATTCCATAAAAGGATTCCATAAAGTGGCGGAATCTTTCATTGAAAAATCAATACTTATCTGTTAAAATGTTTAACTATGGGTCTTTTTCAAGGTATTACAGACTTCTTTGAATCTATTTTTAAAAGGTCATCACCAGAAGTTCAAAAAAAACAACAAATTAAAAAACTCGATGCAGAAATAAGAACATTTGAGCCGGTAATTTACCGAAATGGTAATTTACAGCCAAATTTTGGTGAATCTATTTTTGCTCTTTATAAAAATACAAAGCCCCTTAATGACTTATTTTTTGTTACAGTAAGTAATCTTGATATACAGCGTCAAAAACGCTTTGAATCACAGCTTATAATAACAGGTTATTCACCAGAATATCTTAGTATATTGGACACTCTTTCCTTTGAAAGCAGAAAAGAAGAAATCTTAGCCGAAACAAGCAATGTTGACAGGGTTTATATTCGTCAGCGAAATCAGATGGAAAGACTGTTAAAAGAACTTAATTCCGATAGTTTTAAGCGAATGGATAAAGATATTCTTGAATTACGCCAGCTTGTAGATTTTTGTAAAATCAGTTTTGTTCCAATCCTTCAGATTTTTGACCTTAATTTTACAGTGATGAATCCTGCTTATAAACCAGTTTATTCAGAAGTTCCAGTAAATAAGGCCGTTAATCTTCTTGAAGATTTGTATTATCAGATTGCAGGAATGAAGATTACGACTTCGGTTGCAGATGAAGTTCTTGCTCTTGCTCAGTTACGAAAAGGACATCCTTTGACAGATCAGGAAGCCAAAGGTTATATGTCTAATCTTAAAAAAATCAATTATGTAATTACCAGAATCCTCACGCCAGACCATCTCAAAGCTTTAATCCGTTATGCCCGACAGGACTTAGTGTATGAACCGCAAATAGCTATGTACACCGGTTCGCCAAGGCAGGAATTTGCAAATCTCTTCCAGTCACGTTTTGATGCCGATGAGCAGCGTATAAAATCAGAAATTCAGGACGAACGCATAAGTTCCGATGTTTCTGCACTTTTCAAGGATATAAAAATAGAAGAATTGTACGGTTATAATACACAGGAAAATTCAGTGTTGCAGTCAAACATTTCTTTATCCTTTATGTGGATTCTTCCGCTAAGAGTTTTAAAAACCTTCTTAAAATATTTTATTTCAGATCCAATCAAGAGCCTGTTAAACGATATTGTTATAGAAGGTTTCTTTAATAATCCGGCTTATAAATCAGATTTTTCAACAACGGTCTATGCAGTTTTGAATGCCTTTACCGAAATTCAGGATTTTGAAAATTCCTTCCGTGATGGGCAGCCAAACAGTATTGCCGTAATGCGAAGTTATATAAAAGATAGTCATAAAGATAAGG
>JAILQA010000084.1 GCA_024699205.1 Treponema sp.
CATTCTATTTCTTCATTTTTTTTATTTAGTGACATTAAAATTTCACTATTTAGATATTGTCTATGATGACCTAAAAATCTTAGAAGCTGATATTCACTACCATATCCAATTGCCATTTCACCCATAAGCTTCTCCAAATTCTCGACCATAAGCAAATTATTATAGAAATACTCGATAATATCGATTATAAGATTCAAAACTCTCGATGTCAATGTAATAATTTTAAGTTTTTCTCGATTATAGTTAGGTTGATGAAAGATTATTTAGAAGATTTCAGAATGAATATGAAATATTATCGTGAGAAAAATGATGTTTCACAAACTCAACTTGCGATTATATGTGATTGTGGAACTGGCACAATTGGCGGAATAGAATCTGGAAAAGCTAAACCTTCTTTTGATATGATAGTTAGAATTGCAGATGCCTTAAAAGTTACACCTGCTGATCTTTTTATTCGTAATTCATCAAAAGATAAAATTGAAATAAAAAAACAGCTAAAAACACAATTTGAGCAGATTTTAGAAAAGCTGTAAATCTTACGCATTGTCCAAAAGAGGGTCAGAGATGATTTCCCCTTTTTCATAGATAACATAAGGGTCAATGTCTATACAATTTGATTTGTCGTAAGTTCCATCTAAAGTCCATGCTAAAGTTCCATTAAGAACAGTACAATTGTTTTTATAAAAATCAATATCCTTTAGGTATTCAAAAATACCTTCTCCAACAAGATGAGAAACATCGTATTTTTTTACAGCACCATCAACAAAATAGATAATGACTTTATAATCGTCCTGTGGAATTACCTGAACTACTTCCATATGGAACCTCTATTTCAAAGGCATAATTTTTTGAGGAAGCTGTTTTTGTTTAACTTTCTCCCAGTTTGAATTAAGTTCGTCTTTATGAAGTTCACTCCAAGCAAGAACAAGTTTGAGTTTATTTGAAGGTAACGCCCCTTTCAAAACACAGGAATTGTTAATATCAACCAAAGCTTCTGCTTCTCCATATTTTGCATGAAAATGCGGAGGGAGATAATCATCGAAATAAAAACAAATTTCAATTCCTTCAAACTCGCTAACTACTGGCATTTTGAACCTCGCTAATTTGATTTTAAGAGCAAAAAATAAAATTGGAAAGTTGTAATTTGAGATTAATTATTGTAGTTTAAACATTAAATTTTATATATAAATAAAGTTATATATAGGATTTGTAAACGTTAAAATTATAAGTTTGTGAATATTTATTATAAGTATTTAGATAAACTAACGTTCGTTAGTTAAGGAGAAATCTTATGTCAAAAATTATACTCCCCACTTTAGAATCAGAACGTCTCATTTTACGTCCTCTCACCATTGATGATTTGCAAACCGCTTTCAAGTGGACAGGTGATCCGCGTGTAAATAAATACATGATTTATCCTTTATACAAAAATCCGGAAGATGGTCGTGTGTGGATTGAGTCTTTATACCAAGATGAAAAAAAACTTGATTATGGATTTGTATTAAAAGAAACAGGTGAGCTCATAGGCAGCGGTGGTCTTTATTATCACGAAGATATTGATGTGTGGAGTGTCGGCTACAATCTAGCCTACGACTACTGGCACAAGGGCTACACCCCGGAAGCCATCAAACGTATTATAGAATACGCTCAGAGCAAATATGACATTCACGTAATTGCCGGTACCTTTGCAATCGGCAACGAAGGTTCCCGCCGCGTTATGGAAAAGCTTGGTATGACTTTCTACGAAGACACCGAATACACAAAACTCGACGGCAGCGAAACCTTTAAGGCAAAGACTTATCACAGGGTGTTATAGTAACTAAATAAATCACCTTGCGATACATTATCTCTAAATAATCCCCAGCGGAATCAAAACATCCAGCAACACAGCAACACTTACCCATTCAATAATAAGAAAACGCTTACGTTTTGGTGCACGCATATCAGGAACATAATTACTTGCCAGGAAAAATGGCACATAAGTTGTAATAAATACAGGAATTACGCCCCACCATTTATAAACCCAGATAAAAGAATGATTAGAAGTTCCAGCCAGGAATGATTCAAACAAGGCAAAAAGCAGAGCCATTTCCAAAGCAACGACCAGCTTACAACTGATACCCTTTTTCCCGTTCTTTGCAAAATAACGTTTAGTGCGGTCTTCAGGCATCATTTTAAAAGAGATAATTCCGGCCAGAGAGAACATCATCGAAAGTTCCCAGCACACACCTACCAAAAGAATAAAAGTTGTAGATTCGTTGCTTACAGACCAGAGAGGATAACCTGCAAAATGTCCGATTATTGCATTTGCAATTTCATAAAGCCAGTGAACTCCATAAAGAGCAAGTCCTGCAAAAACAGCTTCATAATTCTTTTTGTGGATTTCTGTCCAGTAAACGTAGAAAACAACTGCAAGAATAAAAATAAAAGTCCAGTTAAAGTTTTCGGTACTTCTTACTTTTATAGCTTGAACCAATGCCTTTGCCTGATCGGAACCATCACCCCAAAATTTAAACATTTTTTATGCCTCCTGCATTTTTGTTATATTTTCAGAATAACACGAATGAAACAATATCGCTAGAAATTAATCATTCAATATATGACAATATCTAAGAATATCTGAATTATAGAATAGCTTTATTGTTCTGTAATAATGATTATGTTATATTTTTTTTATGAAATATTATCGCATACATACTTTAGATATAGCTTATATAACCCAGCAGCCCCGAGGTATTTTTACAACCGTCGGCAAGCTTGTGGATGCAAAAATTCTCACAGAAGAAGAAACAGCTGAATACTGGAAGCAGAGAGAATATTTTGAAAAAGTTCTGCCAGTTCCACCTTTCTATGAACAGGGAAATCCCGAACATGCCGTTACCTGGTTTAAAGACACTGAACAGGGCAACAACATTTGGAATCAGATGAGCTTTTACCGACAGATGTGTGCCAAATATGGCGTAAAGCTTTATTGTTCAGAAACTACAGAAATCCCAGGCAAGATAATCTATGAAGATGATTTTCAAATTGCAGTTATAAATCCTTCAAAAGATATCCACATTGATATGTCTGAAGTTTAAAAAAAGAATACATACTACCATTCGTTAGTTTTATCAACCTAAAGACTAAAAATAAAAATTGTGTTATAATAGAACAATTATTTAAGTAATTCATTGGAGAAAACGATGGAAGAAATCAAAACTGCCGAAGGTGGCTCTCTCATAAAAATCCCGATTGAAGATGAAGTTAAGCAGGCCTATATTGACTATTCAATGTCTGTAATTGTACAGCGTGCTCTGCCAGATGTTCGTGATGGACTAAAACCTGTTCATCGTCGAATTATGTATGCGATGGATACCCTTCATCTTGCAAGCGGTGGAAAGACTAAAAAATGTGCTACCATCGTCGGTGAAGTATTAGGTCACTATCACCCGCATGGAGACGCTTCTGTTTATGATGCATTAGTTCGTCTTGGTCAGGATTTTGCTCAGCGTTATACAACAGTAACACCACAGGGAAACTTTGGTACAATCGCTGGTGACCCTCCTGCAGCCTACCGATATACAGAAGCAAAAATGTCAAAAATAACCGAAGAAATGACGGGTGATATCAACAAAAACACCGTTGATATGATTCGCAACTTTGATGACACTTGCGACGAACCAGCCGTTCTTCCTTCTAAGTTTCCATTCCTTCTTTGTAACGGTACAACTGGAATTGCTGTTGGTATGGCAACAAACATGCCTACCCACAATCTTCGTGAAGTAGCCGATGCAATTTGTGCTTACATCGATAACAAAGAAATCACAGTTGAAGAACTCATGCATTATATCAAAGGTCCGGATTTCCCGACTGGTGGTATAATCTATGGTACATCAGGAATTAAAAAAGCATATACAACAGGACGCGGTAAAATCGTAATACGTTCTAAGTTTATAATTGAAACTGACAAGCACGGACGCGAATCAATCGTCTTCACCGAAGTTCCTTATGGCGTAAATACAACAAATATTATCCGCCGAATTAAAGAGCTGGTTCGCGACAAGCAGATTGATGGTGTCGTAAATGCCAATGATGAATCTTCTGACCGTTCTGGAATGCGCCTTGTAGTTGATTTGAAAAAAGGTGCAATCACAAAAATTGTTCTCAATCAGCTTTTTGCAAAAACAGAATTGCAGTCAAACTTTGGTGTAATAAATCTTGCACTTGTTCCTCAGGTAAAAGAAGGGGCTCCACGCTATGATGAACCTGGCATGCTTACTTTACCACCGACCTATCTTAAACCGGAAGTTCTTACTCTTAAGCAGCTTATCCAGCACTTTGTAAATCATCGTGACGAAGTTATTACTCGCCGCACAATTTATGATTTGAAAGTTGCAAAACATAGAATGCATATTTTGGAAGCCCTCATTACAGCAATCAATAATATTGATGAAGTAATTGCAATTATCAAAGGCAGTCAGAATACAGACGATGCAAAGCTCAAGCTTGAAAAGCGATTTAATTTTGATGACGAGCAGGCTCAGGCAATCGTTGATATGCAGCTCAAACGTCTTACTCATTTGCTTATCGAAGATTTGCAGAATGAAATCAAAGAGCTTCAGGCTTGGATAAATTATCTCGAAGGACTTCTCGCTGATCACAACAAGATTCTTGAACTCATCAAAAAGGATACTCAGGAACTTGCTCAGAAATATGGCGATGACCGACGTACAGAAATTGTTCACGATGAAGTTGAAGAAATCAATATTGAAGATATGATTAAAGATGAGGACATGGTTGTTATGATTTCCCGCATGGGTTATATCAAACGTGTTCCTGTTACAAAATATAAAAAGCAGGGTAGGGGAGGAACCGGAAGCAGCGGTACAAATCTTCTTGATGATGATTATGTAAATCAGCTCTTCATTGGTTCTACAAAGGAACACCTGTTATTTATAACTAACATCGGAAAAACTTATTGGATTAAAATCCATGAAATCCCGGAAAGCGAAAAGGCAAGTCGTGGTGCTCATATCAAAGGTTTGTTGCAGGTTGGACCAGATGAAGAAATAACAACAATCGTTTCTCTCAAAGAGTTCTCTGATGATTTGTATCTCTTCATGACGACAGCAGAAGGTGTTGTTAAGAAAGTCAGAACTTCAGATTTCAAAAATGCAAAGACACGTGGTATTCTTGGAATCAAATTGCATGAAGGCGATAAGCTGATTAGTGCAGTTCAGACCGATGGTAATTCTGAAGTGATGTTAATAACTCGCCGCGGAAAAGCATTGCGACTCGATGAAAAGGTTATACGCTGCATGGGTAGAACTGGTGGTGGTGTTCGCGGTATTAAACTTAGCGAAGGTGATGAAGTTACATCGGCAGTAAAAGTTGAACAGGATTCAAACATCATTCTTCTTACAGAACGTGGTGTTGGAAAACGCATTAAATATGATTTGTTCTCTATTCATGGACGCGGAACCGGTGGCCAGCGAATCTTTGGAAATGTTGATAACAAGGGTGAAATAATTGGTGCCCTTAGTGTTAAAGATTCTGATGAAGTTGTCTGCATGACAAGTCAGGGAAAGACACTGAGATTCAGAGCTTCTGAAATAAAAGAGCAGGGCCAGGGTGCTTCTGGTGTAAAAATTGTTAATATTAAAGAGCCAGATTTCCTTGTTGGAATTGATAAAGTCCAGGATAAGGATGATGAATAAGTTTATATTCTAATTCTATA
>JAILQA010000103.1 GCA_024699205.1 Treponema sp.
AAATAAGGAAAAGAAAGACAGAAATTGGTCGGGAGCCAAAATGAAGAAACTGAATAAAATAATTTATACCATTTGCCTTATATCATTACTTTCTCTTTATGCATTCGCTGAATCAGACGGAGAAAAGGCATTTAAAAATAATAATCCTTCTCTGGCAGCTCTTCTTCTTGAACAAGAAATAGAAGCTGGAACTGCCTCTGCAACTGCTTATAATTATCTGGGCTTGTCTTATTACCAATTGGGTGATTATGGAAAGTCAGTTGAAGCTTTTGCCAAAGGACTTTCGGTAAGTGGAACGAATAAAAAAATACTGGCCTATAATCAGGGAAACTCCTATTATGCCATGCAGGATTTTGAAAATGCCGCAAAAGCTTATTCTTTGACTTTGACAGCAGATCCTAAATATACAAAAGCCCTGCTGAACCGTGCCAATGCTTATCTTATGGCAAAAGATTATAATAATGCAATTTTAGATTATGAAAAGTTTATAATCATGGAGCCTCAGGATGAACAGAGACCTCAGATTGAAGAACTGCTTGCTCTTCTGAGAAAAGAAAAAGCCAGAATTGAAGAAGAAGAACGCATTGCCGCTGCAGAAGCCGCAAGAATTGCCGAAGAAGAAGAGCGAATGCGTCAGGAAATGGAAAGACAGAGACTTGAACAGGAGCGTCTTGAAGAAGAAGCCCGTCTTGAGCGCGAAAGAATTGCCGAAGAAGAACGTTTGGCCCGCGAAAAAGAAGAAGCTGAACGCAGGGCAGCAGAAGAAGAAAGGCGAAGAAAGCTTCTTGAAGATGTTGCCAATTCTTTACAGGATACGGATTCAGCAAATATGTCGGCAGGAGCCGGAGATTTACTTGATTTTGATTATGAATCTGAATTAGACTGATTTTGGGGTAGGAGAATTTTATGATTGATTTAGAAGAAAATAAAAATACGCAGATAAACCAGAGACAGCCACAGAATGAAGAGGGCTCGAATCTGGAACTGAATCAGGAAGAAAAAAAACAAGATTCTGATAAAAAAGATAAAAAGAAATTAATTATCATCATTCTTATTATAATTCTCATTATACTTTTGCTTGCTGGTGGTGTTTTTGGCCTTGTTTACGGGGCTAAAAATGGAAATGCCCGCAAAGCCCGCGAAAGAGACAATCTTTGTACACTTGCCAAAACTTACGCAGACCGCGGTGAATATGACCGGGCCTTAAACAGACTTGATGAATATCTTGAAAAAAATGGTGATGATGCAGGGATTTGGGATTTGTGGAATGAAATCCTTGATATGAAAAAAGCTGCAGATGCAGAAAAAAATAATGAAGCAGCAACAATCGTAAATAATTATACAACTCAGCCTGGAAACTTTACTATAGATGTAGATACCTCAGAAATCTCAAGTGCAATGCAGGATTCTATTTCTTCTATGAAAGATGCTCTTGCTCAGACAAACAAACAGGCAGAAGACAATCGCCGGGCAATGGAAAATCTTTTGAAAATGCAGGAAGAGCAGCAGAAGGCTGAGGAACGCCGTAAGCAGGAAGAAAAAAAGAATGCCGCTTTAAGAAAACAGCAGGAAGAAGAACGTAAAGCCGAAGAAGCTGCTGCCGCTGAGCAGAGACGTATTCAGGAAGAAAAGCGTAAAGCAGAAGAAGAGCGTCTTGCCAAGAAAAATGCGGCTTTGAAAAAGCAGCTGGATGCTGTTAATTCAGATATTCAGAAGGGAAAAACCGCACTTGATACAGGCAACCTTGATGAAGCAATGAAATATTTCCAGAATGCTCAGGGCGGAATCACAGATGAGTTTGACCGTGAAACAATTGCTTCAAAAGGTTCTGAAATTGCACAGGCCCTGTATGAAGCAGCCGAAAAAGCAGATTCAAAAGAAAAGCGCCAGGAACTTATGAATCAGGCTGTAACAATGGCAGAAAATGCAATCACTATAAATCCTAAGGATCCAGCCGCACATTATATTATTGCCCAGAATGCTTTAAATAATCGTGATTATAACAAGGCTCTTGAAGAAATGAAGGCTGCTGTAGAATATGACCCGAATAATTACCTGTATTTTTACAACCTGGGTAAGATTCAGTATACAATGAAAAAATACAGCGAAGCTTCAAGTTCTTTTACAACCTCCTGTAAATTAAATGGAAACTTTGCGCCGAGCCGTTACAACCTTGGCCTTACACAGAAACAGCTTAAAAATGATACTGCTGCCCTTGATGCCTTTAGAAAAACCATAGACATTGATTCCCGCCACGAAAAAGCCTATCTGGAAGCAGGAAAAATCCTTTCTGCCCGTGGAGATTATACGGGAGCTATTGCTTCCTTTGAAGAAGTTCTTAAAATCAACAATATAAACGTTCAGGCTGCAAATCTTTTAGGTGGTGTATATTATCAGGAAAAGAAATATGAAAAGGCCGAAAACTGCTACAAGCGGGCCCTGACTATGCTGGATGCTGATAAAGATGCAACCGAAATGACAATGGCAAAATATAATCTTTCTACTGTTTTGTTTGAAGAAAAGAAATTAGCAGATGCAGAAAGATATGCCCGTGAAGCTTACGAAAGCAAGGACAGTCTTAAAACAAATACTTCCAAAGCTGACATTATTTATAATTATGCCCTAATTCTTGATAATACCGGCAAGGGGGATGATGCAATTTCTGTTTATATGGAAGTGCTTTCAAAAAATCCAGATCATTCTAAGACAAAGCTTAATCTTGGAAACATGTATCTTTCTTTGAATCCGCCAGAGGTTGACTCTGCAATAAATCTTTTTACTCAGGTTTATAACAAGGATAATGCAAATGTTGAAGCTAATAATCAGCTGGGAAATGCTTATCTTGCAAAACAGGATTATAAGAATGCAGTAAAGTTTTATCAGAATGCCTTGAAGCTTGATTCAAAAAATAATGATATCAGGGCAAATCTTGCTAAGGCTTATGCTCAGTCTGGTGATTATGATTATGCAAAATCTACTTATACAGAATTGCTTAAATCTGATAAGGAAAACTGGGATGCTTATATTGAGCTTGCAAAAGTCTGCATTCAGCTTGGAGATAATGAAAACGCCGAAAAATATCTGATTTATGTACAGGAAAAAAATCCTTCCTACAGAAACTCAGAGGTTTCTTCATTGTTAGACAGCATTTAAGTCAATTAACAATGATCAATTGTTTTACGTGCGTTTTACCAGCTCAAAAAGCTTTTGACGCGAAATGACTGTGTAAATTGGACGGCCGTGAGGGCAGTGTGGATCTTCTAACTGAAAAGCCTGCTCCACGAGTTTTGTTGCTGTATCATCATCAAGAATGTAACCATCTTTTACAGCGGCATGACAGGCGGTCATTGCTGCTATAGAACGGATAATCTGTTCTGGTTCTACGTTTTTTACAAAAATCAAATTGCGCAAATCATATTCTGTAGAAGTCCATCTTTCGGGAACTGTTGTAATTTCCCAATAACCGTCTTCTTTTTTTACTGTAGTAAAACCAATTTGAGTAAGTCTTTCCTGTATTTTTTCCAGCTGCTTGTCCTGAGATTTTGATTCGGTTTTTATTTTGTAGGGAATTAAAAGTGGCTGACTTTTTCCCTGAGAGGCCATGATTTTGTCAAAAAGAATACGTTCATGGGCAGCGTGCTGGTCAATAATAAAAAGGCAGTTATCTTTTTCGGCAATAAGAAAAGTTCCAAGTGCAGAGCCAATAAAGCGGATATTTGTAGGGCGGATGTTTACGGAGCTTTTTTCAGGGGATGCCTCTTGCAGGGCTTCTTCTGCAAGCTTTTCGACAGAAGGGGTAGAGGTTCGTCCTGTCAGATATTTTGAACGAAAATCGGACATGCTCATTGACGGTGTCACTGTCTGTTTATATTCTATGTGACGTGAGCCTGTATAAAGATTTTGACTTGGGCTTGCACTTGCATTTGGGCTTGCACTTGGAATTGGATTCTGCGCTTTTGCCGCTTGTGGTTCAACTTGAATTGTCGTTTTTGTGATTGCTGTCGTTTGAGCTGGTGTTTGTGCTGGTGCGATAGTCTGAATGTCATTAAAATCAAGTTCAACTATATCGGTGTTGATATCATCAGTTGAACGGTTCTGCTCAAAATTGCTCCTTGTATAGGTCTGAAAAAAGCTTCTTATTGTTGAACTTAAACCGTGGTGTAAATCAGAAATATCAGAAAATCTTGCTTCTTTTTTTGCCGGATGAATATTAAAATCCACAGATTCTGGGTTAATCTCAATAAAAACTGCGGCAACCGGGAAGGTTCCATTTGGGAAAAAGCCCTGACCACCATATTCAACCGCCTGTACCAGAGCATATTCCTGGATTTTTCTGCCGTTTGTATAAATGAAAATGTCTTTTTTATTTGTGCGGGCTACGGCCGGTTCTCCGATTACAACAGTAAAAGACCATTCCGGCCTATTTTCCTTGTAGCAGGAGGCAGAGCGACTTGAAAACTCATAAAAAAGGGCGGCTTCTTCGCGGTAGGAATTAGCAGCAAGAAAGCGTTCTTTTACTGACTGGTTTTTAGGCAGGTCTAGTTTTGTTTCTCCATCACTGATAAAGCGGAAGCCTATATCCGGACGGGCCATTGCTTTTTCGATAAAGGTGTTTTTGCACATTATACCCTCTGTGGCTGCTCTTTTTAAGAATTGGCGGCGGGCAGGGAAGTTTTCAAATAAGCCTTCAGACTGTACAATTGTTCCTTGTATTTGTGCTGTCGGGGTAAGAATGTGATCTTCGGTAATGCTGGCATTCATTTTCCAGCCCCCGCTTATAATAGAAAGTCTGGCAACTGCTGCTATTGATGCAAGTGCTTCGCCTCTGAAACCGAGAGTTGATAGCTTTAATAAATCGGTTTCTGTTGAAATCTTGCTTGTGGCGTGAGGGCGCGCACAATTTTGTAAATCCTGTTTTGTCATTCCACAGCCGTTGTCGACGATGCGTATTTTTTCTATGCCGCCTCCAGATATTTCTACGGTAATAAAGTCCGCACCTGAATCGATGGCATTGTCCATTAGCTCGCGGACGATGGCATTAGGGCGGTCAATTACTTCACCGGCGGCAATTTTTCGGGCTACTTCTGCGTTTAAGGTTCTTACAGGATTTTTTTCACTCATTTTCTTGTTCCGTTTAATTCTCTTTCGTCGTTAAAAAGTTCCATTTCTGGAGGATTATCTTTTACCATAGGATGTGGCTCGTTCATAAGAATCTGGATTTTGCCTTCAATCTGGTCAAGTTCTTTTTCCATGCCTGCTGCAAGTTTGATTCCTTCTTCAAAATCTTTAAGGGCATCTTCCAGTGAAATGTCGCTGCGTTTTATATCCGCTGTTAATTTTTCCAGATGATTAAGTTTTTCTTCAAATGTATTCATTAAATCCTCCTGAGTTCTCTTTTTTTACAACATTATTTAATTCGTCTATTTAATTCGTGGTCGATGTTATAAGGGCACTTATTTTTCCTTTTGCAGGTGTAATTTCAATACTTTCGCCTTGGCTGACACTAGCTGCATCTCTGATTATTCTGCCAGATTTATCCCTTACCATGGAATATCCGCGTTTAAAGATAGTTTCCGGGCTGGCATTTTCTAAAATTGTCCTGCAATTATCTATTTTATTTCTTAAATCCTTTATTTTATCCAGTATATTTTTACTGAGGTTTTCTTTTGCGCTGTCAAATCTGTTTAATAAAGGCTGCTGTATATTTCTGAAGCGTATTTCCAGGGATTCGGGATTGAAGCTTTTTATAATCAGACGTGAATGGTCAACCTTGTGCTTTATCTGGGTATAAAGTTCATTTTTGTAAGAATCAAGCTGCTGTAAAATGTCGCCGGCAAGAGGAACTGCTATTTCTGCGGCGGCTGATGGTGTGGCAGCTCTTTTATCTGCTGCGTAATCACACAAAGCCCAGTCAATTTCGTGTCCAACTGCCGAAATCACCGGGATTTTTGAGGCTGCAACTGCCCGTACAACAATTTCTTCACTAAAGGGCAGCAAATCTTCCAGAGAACCACCGCCACGTCCGACTATAAGTACATCGCATAATTCATAAAAATTAGCGATTTCAATCATTTTGGCAATTGTCTGAGCCGCACCTTCTCCCTGAACAAGAGCGGGTAGAATTGTAACGCTTACTCCTTTGTTTCGTCGTCTTGTAATCTGCAGAATATCACGGATTGCGGCTCCTGTTGGACTTGTAACTACACCAATTGTTTTTGGAAAGGAAGGAATTGCTTTTTTATTTGCTTCATCAAAAAGACCTTCTGCAGCCAGCCGTCGCTTTCTTTCTTCCAGCATTTGAAGAATGTTTCCGCTGCCAGCTTCTTCCATTTTTGTAACAATCAGCTGATAAGAGCCCTGTGGACCATAAACCGAAATACTACCGGTACATCTGACTTTGTCCCCATCTTTTGGTCGGAATGAAAGATAATATGCATTTCCCCTGAAGATTACAGCTCTTAACTGGGAGTTATTGTCTTTGAGGGTAAAATATATATGGCCGGAAGAACTAGGTTTCCAGTTTGAGATTTCACCTTCAATAGTTATTGTCCGAAATGTTGATTCAAGGATTTCTTTTATGTATTCAGTAATCTGGGTGACCGAAAAAATCTGTACTTCGTTTGATGGAGACTGCATGAAAAATATTTTATTCAATTCCATTAACTTGTTCAATCGATTGCCGATAAGTAAAGGGATGAAAAGTATAATTATTTTTTATGAAGATTATTCCGTGCCTTATGCTGAGGAAAAAGTTTTCAATGGACTTTCAAGTCTTGAAGCAGCTGATTTATGGGCAGAAAAATTAGGTTTTCCAAGTTTTGTCGTAAAATGCTCGAATATGCAGGAGCTTTTTGGCAAAATAAATGAATTATGCCTTGAAGGAAAGGCTGATTCTGTAATTTTTTCTTATCATGATTTGCCTTTTTTGAATCTGGAGCTTACAAAGCAGCTTTTGAAATTTCACACAGATTATGAGGCTGAATATACTTATGCAGACGGTTATTCTTATGGTTTTGCGCCTGAGATTATCGATGCAGGGACTGTAGCAATTCTTTTTGAGCTTTCAAAAACAAAGTTTGCAGAGGCTGGACAGAAAAAAGTTACAAGAACTGGAATTTTTGATTTTATAAAAAATGATATAAATGCTTTTGAAGTTGAAACTCTGATTGCTGAAAATGACTGGCGGCTTTTCCGTTTTAGTTTTGATTGTGGTAAAAAAGAAAATTTCCTTGCCTGCCAGCGACTTTTTGAGAAAATTCAAGGAAAAGCTTTGTCTGTAAATGAAATTTGTAAAATTGCTTCTGAGACGCCCGGGATTTTGAAAACGCTTCCGGCTTTCTATAATATTCAGATTACGGATTTTGGCGGTCATTCCTGTCTTTACTGTCCTTATGCAAAAGCTTATCAGCAGAAAACTGGCCTTCTTCCGAATGAATCAAAAAAATGTATGGATTTTGAAAAGTTTTCTGATTTAATCGATCGAATTTATAATTTTAGTGAAAAGGCTGTAATCGGACTGTCTGCCTGGGGAGAAGCTTCTTATCATCCTGAGCTTTTAAAATTTATTGAAAAAATTTTGTCTTATAAAGGACTTTCTGTAATTATTGAAAGCGACGGTTCTTTTATTACTGATGATTTTTGTAGTGAACTTGGAAAACTGGTTGATAGGGCTGAAGAACGTACAAACGGCTGGCAGAAAATTATGTTTGTGGTAAAAATGGATGCCTTTTCTGATGCAACTTACAAAAAAATCCATGGACAAGAAGCAAGTCTTGAAAAATCTGTAGAAGCCGTAAAAAAACTTGCTGAGCTAATTCCTCATTGCGTTTATCCTCAGTTTATAAGAATGAATGAAAACGAAGAAGAATTGGAAAAATTTTTCAGATACTGGAATGAAAAAACAAATCCGTCACAGGGCGAATTTATTATTCAAAAGTATGATGACTTTGCAAAGCTTCTGCCTCAATGTAAAACTGCTGATTTATCTCCGATTGAAAGAAATGTCTGCTGGCACCTACGCCGTGATATGACAATTCTTACCGATGGAAGCGTGCCTTTCTGCCGCGAATATGTTCTGGACGGAATAATCGGCAATGTTTTTGAAGAAAGCCTTGAATCAATCTGGCAAAAAACAGATTCTGTTTTGAATGAACAGATGAATGGAATATACAAAAATAAATGTAAGGATTGTGATGAATACTATACCTATAACTTTTGATGAACATCAGATTAAGCGTAGGGTGATTGGCGGTATTGAATACAATGGTCCGGATGCCCTGAATATTTCCGTTATTCTCTTGAATACTAGTGCCAGTCATTTTA
>JAILQA010000125.1 GCA_024699205.1 Treponema sp.
TTGCATGAAATTAAAATGTGTTATCAGCTTAAGTATAATTTTATTTTTGATTTCCTGTGCTTCAACAGTTAAGGATAATCAGAGAGAGTCGGAACTTTTACCGCCACAGAGTGAGCAGGAAATTGCAAGTAATCCAGAAACTACATCAGATGAAGAAGCTGATGAACTAAATCTGGAAATAGAAAATCCAGAAGAGGATGTTGAAGAAAAAGAAGTGCTGATAGTGGCCGAACCAAGTGAAGAAGAAATCTATCTTGCTTTGTTAGATAATATAAAAATTACTGTAATCAATTCACCTGAAGGAAAAAAATCACAAGGTTTTAAAGACCGCTTTTTGTTTTCTGTAACTGATACTTCAATTGCTTCGGACAGTAATTATGTTGAAGATTTTAAAATAAAAATTACTTATCCTGTTGCAAAAAAGGGAAATGAATATACTTTTGATTCTATGATTTGTGCTTCTGATGCCGATGGAAAAGTTTATTTTACCCCACCCCTTTTTGATTTTTCTGCAAATACTAATTTATTTGTAATGCCTTATAATCTTGAAACTCAAGACGAAAAAGTTTTAGAAAAAGAAGAATCAATGAAAATTGCAGTTCCTTTTAAAATAAAAACAAGTATTTCTTCTGCAGTTTTGTTTATTTGGGAGTATAATGAATTAAACAAGCCTACAGGCAATTCCTATGAATTGATTTCTGCTTTAAGGGCAAAAAAAATATATAATGTAGGAAATGCGCCTGTAAATGAAAGTTCAGATATTGGAAAACCTACAGATTACATCTACAAAGCAAATTACGAAATTATTGGCAGCAGTTATCAATATCTGATTGGCGGAACAATTAAGTTTGTTGATAAAGTTACAAAAGTTGATGACGGTTATCAAGCACATTTAATTGCCGATATATATGCAATAGAAATGAAAAGCGGCAGTAAAGTATATGAAAATGTGATTGAGAACATTGAAGTTGGAACAAACTGGAACAATGCAGTCAGCAAATGTAAAGATTCACTGGCTGAAAAAATTATTGAGGATTTATTTTATAGTTTATAATATTTAGGAAAATATAAGAGGTTTTTTATGATTTATACAGATACAAGAGATGGTAATATTAAAGTAGATTTTAAGACAGCTGTTATGAACGGAATGAATCAGGCTACTGGAGGTCTTTATATTCCTACTTCTTTTCCAAAACTTGATAAAGCACTCATAAATAAAGATCCTGAACCTTCATTCAGAGTTATTGCTTTTGAAATGGCAAAGCCTTATGTTGAAGGTGAAATCCCGGATGCTGATTTGTCTGCAATTATTGCAGATGCTTATCCATTTTCACCAAAAGTTGTTCCTTTAGATTCAATTTCTTACAGTCTGGAGCTTTTCCACGGACCAACCTGTGCTTTTAAGGATTTTGGTGCCCGCTTTATGGCCCGCGTAATGTCTTATTTCAACCGCAATGAATCTACCCCACTTCATATTCTTGTTGCAACTTCCGGTGATACAGGTTCTGCTGTTGGAAGCGCTTTCCACAATGTTCCTGGACTTGATGTCACAATCCTCTATCCTGATGGAAAAATTAGTCCACTTCAGGAAAAACAGCTTTCTACTTTTACAGGAAACGTTCGTGCACTTAAAGTAAAGGGAACTTTCGATGACTGCCAGAAGCTTGTAAAAACTGCTTTTACAGATACAGAATTGCGCGGAAAATTAAGACTTTCTTCTGCAAACTCAATCAATATTTCCAGGCTTTTACCACAGAGCTTCTACTACATGTATTCTTCTCTTGTTGTAAGAAATCGCTCTGCAATTGATAACAAAATCCAGGATCCTGCAATTATTACAATTGTTCCTTCTGGAAACTTTGGAAACCTTACTTCTGGTCTTATTGCAAAAGAAATGGGAGCTCCAATTACTGGATTTGTTGCAGCTACAAATACTAACAGAACAATTCCTGACTGGATTGCAACTGGTTCTTATGATGCCCGTCCTTCTGTAGAAACTTATGCAAATGCCATGGATGTAGGTGCACCAAGCAATTACGAAAGAATTAAATCAATGTATACTCTTGAAGAAGTTCGCCAGCTTTTTGCTTCTTACTGGCTTGATAATGATGGAATCATGGAAGCTATCCGAGCCTGCAATAACAAAACCGGTTATATTATTGATCCTCATGGAGCAATCGGTTGGAAGGCCTGGGAAGACATTAAAAACGGAGCTATGGAAGCTTTGGCTAACGGAAATAAAAATGATTATACAAAGCCTGGACTTACACCTAATCTTCCTGCATGGGCTTCTAAAGTTGTTGATAAAAAGGCTGTCGGAATGATTTTGGAAACAGCTTCACCTGCAAAGTTTGGTTCAATTGTAACAGATGCAATCGGAAAAGAACCTCCAATGCCAAATAGACTTGAAGAAGTTCTCCATTTGCCAGACCGCGCTATTCCAATGGAAAATGATTATAATACTTTTAAAGATTGGTTGATTTCTAATCTCTAGTGTTAGCGATGTGAAGGGCTATGGCCACCGCAAATGCGGGGGCTGACCGTTAGGGAACCCGTAACGTAGCGACCGGCTGCTTTTTGAGCAGCCGGGAACACCTTATTTACAAGCTTCAAAAATAATATCAGCAATAAAGATTACAGCAAGAATCCAAGTAACAAGAGGGATTTCTTTAGCTTTCTTTCCTGCACACTTAGCAATTACGTAAGAAATAATTCCCCACATAATACCTTTTGAAATTGAATAAGAGAATGGCATTACCATAATTGTAATGAATGCCGGAATTCCTTCTGTAGGATCTTCAAAATCAATTTTTACAACTGATTTCATCATCAAATATCCAACGAAAATTAAGGCTGGAGCAGTTGCTGCTGAAGGAATTAAGAAGAATAATGGGCTGAGGAAGAGAGATAAGAGGAATAAAACAGCGGTTGTAACTGAAGTTAAACCTGTACGTCCACCTGCTGCAACACCAGAAGAAGATTCAACAAATGAAGTAACTGTAGATGTACCAAGACAAGCACCTGCTACTGTACCAACAGCATCTGCAAGAAGAGCGCCTTTTGCATTAAGAACGTTTCCTTCTTCATCTTTGAGGTTTCCCTGCTCTGCAACACCAAGTAAAGTTCCGATTGTATCAAATAAGTCAGTGAACAAGAATGTAAAGAAGATTACAAAGAACTGTCCAAGTACGGCGAATGAGAATTTTCCTGTAACAGAATTGATTACAATTCCTTTGAAATCAAATGCAAAGAAATGTGGAGTTTCTGGTAATGAGAATGGTCTCCAGCCTTCTGGAATAGAAGTTACTCCAAAAGGAATACCAATGATAGTTGTAAGAACGATACCAAGCAGAATAGCTCCAGGAATTTTTAATGTATACAAAAGGATTGTAATTATAAGACCAATAACTGCAACTAAAGCAGCCTTGTTAGCCATATTAAAGTTTACAAATCCGATTAAAGTTCCAGTTTCTGTAGAAACGATTCCTGCATTTGCAAGACCAATAATTGTTATGAATAAACCAATACCTACAGCTACAGCCTTTTTAAGGCCTTCTGGAATTGATTTAATAATTGCTTCACGGATACCGCAAATAGAAAGGATTATAAAAAGAATACCTTCAAGAAGGACAGCTGTTAAAGCAAGCTGCCATGTACAACCCATACCAAGAACAACAGTATAAGTAAAGAAAGCGTGCAG
>JAILQA010000135.1 GCA_024699205.1 Treponema sp.
CCTTCTTAAAATTATAATAATTCTTTTTATCCTGGCAGCCGGATATTTTTCTATTACAAGCCATATCAAAACAAAGAAAAGTGCAGAAAGCATAAAAAAATACAGTGATGATTTTATCAGCTACACAAATATTGACGGAAAAAATATGGCTTCCTATATCACGGGAGAAGGAGAAGATACAATTCTGATTCTTGGAGATTTGGAAGATCCTTCCCCTACACTTTCTTTAAGACCACTTGCAGATCATCTGGCAGAAAATTATAAAGTGATTGTTGTAGATTATTTTGGACAGGGCTTTAGTGATAATACAAAAGAGGAACGTTCTGTTGAAAATATTGTTTCGGAACTTCATTCTTTTGTTACTCACAATAAACTTGCCGATAACGAGAATAAAGGCGATAAAGATGCCTCTGAATCAGATTCTTCCTTTATTTTGATGAGCATTGCTGCCTCCGGACTTTACGCCGCTTCATATCTAAATAATTATCCGGAAGAAGTAAAGGCACTTATCGGCTTTGATATGATTACCCCGGCTCTGGTAAGCGAATATTATGACAATGCGGATTTTACCGAAAAACAGAGCTATATTGTTGCAAAAATGTATGAAAATCAAAAAAGACTTTTACATAAGTTTATGTCGATTAGCGGTTTTATAAGGATGGAGCTTGTAATGTATGAGCAGCTTTTTGCAACAGATGTAATGAGTAATTATTTTGATGTAGTTGAAGAAAAACTTATTGCAAGAAGATATAGAAAAGAAGAAGTTGAATCAGTAGCAAACTTATGCAGGAGTGCAAGAAATATGGATTTTGCAAGGCTTCCGTCAACGCTACCTGTTCTTTTAATGACCAGACAAAAGGAAATGCTGGATTCATATACAAAAATGATTACAGATTCTTCAATTCAATCTTGCGTAAAAATGACAGATGAAAACTATCAGCTGATTTACAGGCCGATTTCGATTGTTACGCAGATAAACGAGTTTTTAGGTAAGAATTGATTTTATTGATTTTTATTACAGAATTGATTTAGTGTCAAAATTATTCTATTATACAATGTAGATAAACATTGATATTTTATAATAAATTGCTGCTAGTCGCATAAGTGTATATACAGGAGAATAAAATGGATAAATTAAAAATATTATTGGCAAAAGGAAGAATCTACGAATCTGTTTATGAATTGTTGAATGACGTAGGTATTTCAATCTATCTTCCAGACAGACAGTATTTTCCAACAACAAACCAGAAAGATTTAGCTTTTCAGGTTGTAAAACCTCAGATTACAAGCCTTCTTTTGGCAAACAATAAAGCTGATGTAGGCTTCAGCGGTAAAGACTGGGTTTACGAGAATGGCGTTCAGGACCAGGTTGTAGAAATTATGGATTTGGGCTTTGACCCGGTAAGAATTGTTGCCGCTATTCCAGAAGCTCGTGATTTTGAAAAAATCCTCAAAGGTAAAGTTACAATCGCAACTGAATATCAGAATCTCAGCAAACAGTGGGTAGAAAACAAGAAGATTGACGGAACAATTTTCAGAACCTGGGGAACTTCGGAAGGATTTGTTCAGGATACGGATGATGCGATTGCTCAGGTTTTGATTGATAATACTTCTACAGGCTCATCTTTGAAAGCAAATCGTCTCAAAATTGTTGATACTTTGATGGAATCTTCTACAAGAATGTACGCAAGTAAAGAAGCAATGGCTGACCCGGAAAAAAAGCAGAAAATCATGGAATTGAAAATGCTTTTTGAAACAGTTTTAAACGCACGCAGCAGGGTTATGCTTGAAATGAATGTAAGCGAAAAAGATTTTGAAGGTCTTATCAAAGGTATTCCAAGTATGAAGAGCCCGACTGTTTCTCCTCTCTTTGGCGGAAACGGTTATGCAGTAAAAATCGCAGTAAAAAAATCAGAAGTACCTACTCTGCTTCCTCAGTTGCAGAAGCTGGGTGCATCTGACATCGTAGAATATGAATTACGAAAGGTTATGCTTTAATTCTGGAGGCTTTTATGAGAACGGCTACTGTAAAACGAATTACCGGTGAAACACAAATTGAACTTACTCTTAATCTTGATGGAAGCGGAAAATGTACTGTTGAAAATCCAATTGGATTTTTTGATCACATGTTAAAATCCTTCTGCAAGCATGGACTTTTTGATTTGTCAGGCACAATTAAAGGTGATTTGAACGTTGATCAGCACCACACTATAGAAGATACAGGCATTGTTTTGGGACAGTGCTTTAAGGAAGCCTTGGGAGACTGTGCCGGAATCTACCGCAGTGGATTTTTTATTTATCCTATGGATGAAGCTTTGGTTCAGGCTGCCGTTGATTTTGGTGGACGACCTTATCTGGTTTGCAATTCTAATTTGAGCGGCATGCCTTTGGTTTCTGTCAGCGGTGGGAAAGAAGCTTCCTTCCAGACAGACTGCTTTGAAGATTTCTGGCAGGGCTTTACAAATGCTGCTTTATGCAATCTGCACATTGATGTTATTCGTGGACGAAGTGATCACCACAAAATCGAAGCAGCCTTTAAGGCAGTTTCAAGGGCAATCAGAGAGGCTGTAGAAATTGACCAGCGAAGAAACGGCAGCATTCCAAGCACAAAGGGTGTAATTGTATAAATGAATACATCGAATGACGGAATTACAACAAGTGGAATTGCAACAAGTGGCGAAATTATAGTTTATACAGACGGCGGTTGCAGCGGAAATCCTGGGGCTGGCGGCTGGGGCATTGTAATCATAGCTGACGGAATTGCAAAACAGCTCAGTGGCGGGGAAGCGATGACCACAAACAATAAGATGGAGCTTTCCGCCGCAATTGCAGCCCTTTCAGTAATAAAAAACACACCTTCTTTTGCAGGCAGACACGTCACCGTAAACATCGACAGTCAGTATGTAAAAAGTGGAATCACAGTCTGGATTCACAGCTGGAAAAAGAAAGGCTGGGTTACTGCTGATAAAAAGCCTGTAAAAAACAAGGAGCTATGGCTTCAGCTGGATGAACTTAATTCTGCGCTGGATGTTACCTGGAACTGGGTAAAAGGGCACGCCGGAATTGAATACAACGAAGTTTGTGACCAGCTTTGTCAGGCAGAAATCAAAAAATATAAATAAGCCAAGCACAGTTTTGAAATATGCACATAAAAATCATTCTGAAGTTACTTCGGAATGATTTTTTTTATTTTTTTTCCAGAAAATGGTCTTTTTTCTTCATTTTTTTACTAATAATAGGTATGAAGAAAAATACTTTTTATTTGCACTTTTTAGTTGTTCTTGCGGTATTGTCAGCAGGCTGTCTGATTATTTTAGGCTGCTCAATCATTCTGGGCTGTTCAATTGATAATAAATTAGATAGTTATGAAAAAATCAGCGTAAATCTTCCTGTCTGGCCACCTTTTGAAGAGGCCATTCAAAGCCAGGCAGAAACATGGCCCTGTCAATCCACTTATCCCGAGCTTGCAAAATGGATTATCAGAATCCGCGGGGAAGAGCTGGATAAAAAAATGGAAGTGTCTGCTGACGGATTAGACGGCAGTGAATCTAACACGGTTGGATTAAATGAAAATACTTGCGATATCAGCACAACACCGTTTTCAATCAGTCTGGAAGTTGCAAAAAACAAGCCGCTTTCTATAACCGCTACTCCAATCACTCTGAATAAGAATAATCAGCTTGTAGAGTTTTTTAAGTGTGCAGGAGCAATCTATCCGCAAAACTATGAAGTCGTGAAGAACAAAGGAAAGTTCTGGCAGGGCCATAAGGGGAATGTACAGATGAGTTGGGAAAACGGTTTTTCAGCACAACTTATGCAGACCTTGTATGATTTGGCAGGTCAGAGTGGCTATGATGAAGAAAAGGTTCAGGATTTTATTGCACGCTATAACTGGAAAAAAATGCAGCAATATATTCAGGCGCAGATTGATTCTTTTGAAGACAATATGCAGGCAGAAATGAACATGCAAACAAACGAGAATACACAGGCGACTTCGCTCCCCATGTTCTACAATCCCTGGCTTTTGGACATGCAGACGGTTTTGGAAAAAATTGCAATGCAGGGATTTACAGCAACGGCTTTGAATCTAAAAAACAGTTTTCAAATCAGCCTGGAAGATAAAATAGACTGTGAAAGCAGCGAGTTGATTGCAGTGATGTCATCTTTTGTACCAGAAAATCAGATTATTCAAAGATACGGGATAATCAGCCTTGCAAAAGATAAGGCAAGTCTTTTTTCTCTGGATAATTTATACGGTGTAATTTTTACGGGAACTTCTGCAAAGAATGTATCAATTGAATATGTTTTTTTGCCGATATTTATAAATGATGAAAAGTAGTAGAAAATCAGTTTTTAATATAAATCGTCTATCAATCACACTTATTGCACGACTCCTTATGGGACTTGCCCTTTTTAGTTTGAGTGTGACTTGTATTTCCTGCAAAAAGAAGGGACCAGAGCAAAAGCTTGCTGAAGAAATTAAGCCTATAAAAAGCGATCATAAATGGTATTATTTTGATGATTCGAATATTCTTCCTGTAGATAAACCCCAGAATGTTCCTGTAAAACAGTTTATTCCATGGACAGAAGCAGTGCGTATTTCCTCAGCAAATAATTCAAGTTCTGCTTCCTATGCGATTGTGAATAGACTTGGGATTTTGTGCTTTAACAGAGACAGATTTTCCCTGGAAAAAGATATATCACTTTTCAGCGAAAGAACCGCACAAAATCTTGTATTTTTTAATGACACCCCGATTTTTTCTGTTTATAAGAGCGCCTTTTTTAACAATACCATTTTGCAGCCTTCATATTCAGAGGATGATTCCCTGCATTACTTTTTAGTACAGTTCGATGGAAAAACAAAGATTTCTTATCCGCTGATTAACAGTACAAATTTAACAGATTTGAAAAATACAGAAGTTGTAGATTACATCTGGGATGGAAAAACCTTCACCTGCTGCTTAAAGTCGCTGGGCAAGGAAAAAACTGATTTTTCTTATGTGCGCTGGAGTCCGATTGTGCCAATTCTTTCTTTAAGTCCGGTAAATGCTTCAGAAAATATTATAAAGACAGCCGCGGACGTAAAATCTTTCCGCAATGCAAAGGCACAGATTGCTTATTCTGATGCTCCTGAGCGAATTAAAAAGATGCTTGCAGGTTTTTCTGATACGATTCCTTTTTCGCTGGAAGTAAAAACTGCCGGCGGATACTCTACAAGAAAGTATTTGAATCAGATTAATACAAAAAGTGCAGTTGGTACACAGGGCGTTGGTTCATCAACATCAAACGTTAGTACACAGGGCGTGCAGGAATTAAAGGCGTCTGCAATTTTGGCAGAAAGTTGGAGTGCTGTTCTTTTTGAAGATGGAACCTTCTTTATAGAAGGAGCCCTGCCCGGCAAACATATTTTGAGGGGCGGAAAAGCAATTGCAATCAGACTTCCAAAGCTGCCGCCTCAATTTGTATATTCTGACTTTGTAATTTCGGGAACAACTCTTTACGCCGCCTGGGAAGAAAGTGCCTTTTTTAAGACAAGCCGCAGCGGATTTTTAAGCGTAGATTTAGATTCGACACTGTATAAGGTATTGAGGTAGAAAGGAAGAATCAGAATCAAAAACATACGTCAACCTTACTTAATATATAAAAAAAATAGAGATTAAGTAGAGTTGAAATGCAATTTTTGTATTTTTGACAAAACAGAGCGATTTTAACTTGTATTTTTGACAAAACTCACTGTTTTTTGCTTGTATTTTTGACAGAATCATGTATTATATGATTAAACGAGGCTTCTGATGGATTTAGTACGAAAAAGCGAAAAATATATCCGTGAATGGTATACAAGCAACGAAAAAAAAGCTCTTCTTGTAAAAGGTGCA
>JAILQA010000144.1 GCA_024699205.1 Treponema sp.
CAGCTTATTTACAAGCTGACTTTAATATAACACCTTATATAAAAGCTGTCAATACTTTTTGAAAAAAATTAAAAATATTTTTGGGGTAAATCATGGCAAAGAAAAACGGCTCAATTATTTATAAATGCAGTAATTGCGGATATTCTCAACCTCGCTGGCTTGGAAAATGCCCAGAATGTAATGAATGGAATACTTTTGAAGAAATCATAATAGACAAAATGAATGTCACTCCGGCAGGAAGAGGAAGCCAAGAAGTTGAAAAAGCAAAACCTGTAAATCTTTCATCTATCACTGCCCAAGATAACACAAGATTTTCTACCGGCATACAGGAGTTCGATAGAGTTCTCGGAGGAGGTGCTATTAAACGTTCTGCAATTCTTTTGGGTGGAGATCCCGGAATTGGAAAATCAACCCTTCTGCTTCAAACCTGTGCTACTTTTGAAAAAGCTAATAGATCAGGTAGTGTTTTATACGTGAGCGGAGAAGAATCAGCAGCTCAAATAAAAGAACGTGCTGACCGACTTAAAATCGACTGCAGCAATATCCAATTATTATGTACTTCGCGACTTGAAGACGCTCTCGACGCTATGGACGCGCTTAATCCATCACTCATTATTATTGATTCTATTCAGACAATTTATTCTGTTGAAGCCGGAATAATCCCCGGAACAGTAAACCAATTAAAATACTGTGCAAACGAGTTTATTTCCTGGGTAAAAGAGCGTGATTCCGTTCTGATTATGACTGCCCATGTTACAAAAGAAGGTTCAATTGCCGGTCCAAAATCTCTTGAACACATGGTTGATACAGTTATTTCCTTTGAAAAAAATAATGATGAAATTAGATTTTTGCATGCTCAGAAAAACAGATTTGGAGCAGTTGATGAAATCGGTATTTTTTCGATGACGGAAACAGGATTAATTACAGTTTCTGAACCTTCAGCCATATTTCTTACCCGAAGAAACGAAGCCCTTCCTGCAGGCGTCGTTTGTACACCTGTTTTTGAAGGCTCAAGAGTTTTTCTTGTTGAAATCCAAACCCTTACTGTTTCGGCCAAGGCGAGTATTTCACGCATATACAGTGAAAAAATTGATTCGGGAAGAGTTGCCAGAATTGCCGCTGTAATTGAAAAACGCTGTGGTTTAGTTTTTTCTGATCAGGATATTTACGTGAATGTTGCAGGAGGAATCAGACTAACCGAAAGTTCCATCGACGCAGCTATTGCAATTGCGCTTTATTCCGCAAGAACAGATTTACCGGTTTCGCCTGACACTGCAATTTTTGGAGAATTAAGTCTGGCAGGCGAAATAAGAATGGTAAGCAAAAGTAAACTTAGAATTAAAGCTGCAAAACAGGCAGGATTCACAAACATTCTCTGCCCCGAAGAAGAAGATTCAAGTATTAAGGTTTCAACAATAAAAGAACTGGTAAAAAAAGCGTTTAAGAATTAAGAATACAATAAACAATGCAGTATGCATAATTAAGAGCGATTATATGGACAAAAAACTTACTTATTTATTTTTTTGTCATTTATACTCTATTTAATTTATTTATCCACAATTTTAGACTAATTTGACCTAATTTATACATTTTGACACAATTAAACTGTGTTATTTTGACACATATTTCATACAAAATACACTTTCCCATCTGATTAAATCACATTCCAAAATCCCACAAATCCTTAATTATTCATCATAAATTATAAAATATACATTATTTTCCTCTTGGCGCAAAATTTGCTATATATTTAGTGTAACTTATGTTACAAAACAATGAAAATAAACAAAACACCGCAAAAGCGGAGTGTAGAAGGAGAACATATTATGAACGAAGTAACTTTTTTTGATTCACTTTTTAATGATTTAATTGGAAACTGCGCAGCACCAGCCGGCTCAATTTATTACACAGCAAACACACCAAAGGTTGATGTGAAAGAAGAAAATCAGTCATATACGATTGAAATGGAATTGCCAGGCCGAACTGAAAACGATGTAACTATTGAATTGAATCACGACAATTTGATTATTGCTTCTAACCAGGAAGATAAAAAACAGGCAAAAGAAGAAAAGAAGAATGAAACAAAATATCTTTTGAGGGAAAGAAAATACGGAAACTTCAAGAGAAGCTTCTGCCTGCCATCTGATGTTGATTCAGATTCAATCAATGCAAGTTTCAAAAATGGTGTTTTGACTGTTACAATGGCAAAGAAGCTCGCTGCAATGCCTAAGAAAATTGCAATTGAAGCTGCAAGCTGATTTCAGACAAACTCAAATCAAGCAATAAAACATAAGATTGCATAAAAAAAAGGACTGTAAACAAATGTTTGCAGTCCTTTTCTTTTAATTAAACTGTAAAATTACAGATTATTTAGGATCGATAACCTTCTTAATGATTGAAGGACCATCTGGACTTGTATCACCAACATTGTACCAGATACAGAGGTTTACTGCACCAACTGCATCAGCTGCAATATTAAATGTAACAGTTCCTTCAAATGGTTCACCAGCTTTAACATCTTTTGCGATGATTAAAGATTCAACATCATCCTGCCAGTTTGGAGCAAGAAGTTCTTTCCACCAGTTAGCTGCTGCAGAGCGGTCAACTGGGCGAACATAAATCTGAGCGATATCTCTATCAGAAACACCTTTCCAAGTTACAGTAAGAGTATCTCCAGCTCTTGGTAAATCTTTACCAAATGCCTTTGTAACTTCTGGACCAGCTTCGTAGTTAGAAATCTTTGACATATCCTGTGCACCGTTTACCCATGGATGGTTTGTAGCGATTTCAAGGAATGCTGCATATGTTTCTACTGCCAAAGTTACTTCAGATACATGTGGATCTTCTGGGATTTCTTTTCTTGTATCTGTTGATTCACAGATTCTTTCCAATGTAAGCTTGCAAGGTCCACCAGTTTTAACTTCCTGATCTTCGTTGTCATACTGCATACAAAGAGCAAAATCTGCTCCCATATTTGCTGTCAATACAAATGAAACTTCGCATTCAAAAGGTTCGCCAGCTTTTACATTTTCAGCAAATACAAATGAATCACCAGCAAGGTTTGTCCAAGATGGAGAAGTTGAACATGGATATACCAAAAGAAGTGGTAAATCAACATCAGAAACAGCCTTCATCTTGAAGGTAATTGTATCTCCAGCCAGTGGATTATCAGTCTTAACCAAAGTAGAGAAATAAGGTGTAACCTGATAGTTTGGACCATACTGGTTATACTTTAATTCCAATACATCTGAACCGCCATCAATTACATCGAATGTGTAAGATCTTGGATGAACAGAAACAGGACCTTCTGCTTTTTTTGAAGCACAACCTGTCATCACTAATCCCAATGCTAAAAGCACTGCGGATATTCCTAATAATTTTTTCATAAAAGCCTCCTAATAGCCATTTAACATTACATAAACGTTTTGTTGTCTGTAATGTTTAAGTATAAATCATTTTGATTATAAAACAAGTTTTTTTAATCATTTTTTTTAAGAATATCCAAAATTTAAGTAAAATCCCCGTTCATTATTAAATAAAAAAAAAGGCTGCCTTCTTTTTGTCAAAGAAAACAGCCTTGTGTTGAAATGGTTACTAACTTAAATTTATTTTACCATCTTAATAATTGCAGGACCATCAGGAGTTGCATCGCCAATATCATACCATACGCAAAGATTAACCTGAGCTACTGCATCTGCTTCGAGTTCAAATGTAACAGATGCTTCAAATGGTTCTCCAGCTTTAACATCTTTTACAACTGTGATTGCTTCCATGTCATCCCAGTTAACATTAATAAGTTCTTTCCACCAGTTAGCAGCAGAAGAACAGTCTACAGGGCGCATATAAATCTGTGCAATATCAACATCAGAAACAGCTTTCCAGGTTACAGTAAGTTTATCACCAGCTCTTGGCAAATCATCACCAAATGCAGGTGTTACTTCTGGAGTTGACTGATAGTTAGCAATTACAGACATATCCTGAGCTCCGTTTACCCAAGGATGATTTGTTGCAATTTCAAGGAAGGCAGCATACTTTTCCAATGCCACGGTTGGGTTAGAATTATGAGGAGCACTTGGAACTTCAGCATTGGTATCTGTTGTATCAGCTACTTTTTCAAAGGTAAAGTTTGCAGGAGCACCAACTTTTGCATAAGTTTCCTGTCCGTGATCATTTCCATCATAAGCAAAAGTCATTACAAGTCCGCCTTTTGTACTTACGTCAAGAACAACGTCAACATTGATGTCATAAGCAACACCAGCTTTCATGTCAAGAATATAGCTGTCGCCACAAAGATTTGTCCAGTAATTTGCAGCAGGACTTGTATCAGTAAGATAGAAAACTAAGCAAGGAATATCAACATCTGAGGTTACCTTACCGCGTAACTGCATTGTATCGCCTGCCTGTGGCTTATCTTTTTTAAGATATTTCCACATATCGATTGTGCCCTGATAATTTGGTCCGTATGAATTGAAAGGAAGGGCAAGAGTAGTAGCTCCATCTGCTGGATCCAATACATAGCTTCTTGGATGTGGAACTGCTGGACCTTCTGCTTCTGTCTTTTTAGCAGAAGAAGCACAACCTGATAACATTACAGCCAATGCAATAAGCATTGCAGATACATTTAAAAGTTTTTTCATTTTTTCCTCCATAAATTATTTTCTAAACTTTTAATGAAGTTTCATCTATAATGAAAATTATAATCCCATTCTTAATTAAAAACAATTAAAAAATTATTTATTTTAAGATATTTTTTAGCTAATTTAATCAATTTTTGTGATAATTTAAGAATCAAAAAATGGTCTGATAATCATTCAG
>JAILQA010000148.1 GCA_024699205.1 Treponema sp.
TTGATTGATGATGCCTTTTTCAATATTCTCGGGAAGAATATATGTTTCTCCAATTGTACCTGCACAGCTTACAATTATATCACCAGGATGTACTTCAAATCCTTTCATATCAGATTCAAAGTAGTCACGTTTTATATAATAATGACCTAATTCATGATTTTTTTTTATGGCATTCTGTTGTTCATAAACCTTTATAGTTGAATCTGATTTTGGAACAAACATAGCTTTTGTTAATGCACTGCCAAAAGGACCTTTCTTATAAATGCCTATGTCTCGTAATCTACCCCAACACCAACTCTCTGGAATTTCAAACGGAATTTCATCTTCAATATCTTTCAATGTTCCATCAGCAAATTGATCATAATGTTTACCATCATCAGCTTTGATTATAAAGGAGGAATTCTTATCTGCTTTAACTTTTTTCTGTTTAATCAGTTCTGCTTTTTCATCTCTGATTTTTTTTAATAAATCAGCAGCATTACCCTCAGAAGAATCTTGAGGGACGAGTTTTCCGCGTATTGCTAAATCAAGGATTTTTGCCTTTAAGTGTTTTGTGTTCATTTATTCAGCATCCTCAGCTATATCGTCTTTTACATCTTTTAGTAAGTCTTTAAGGATTGATGTTGCCTTAGAGATTTCTGCTTGACTCTGGTCAATTCCTTTCAAGAGTTCATCAAGAGGAAGAATTTCTTCATCATCTTTAATCCACTTAATATCAAGGCTTGTTTTATCTCTAGCAAGAATTTCTTCTACAGAATACCTACGCCATCTTCCATTAGGATTATCTTCAGACCATGTTTCTTTTCTATCTTGTAAATGACCAGAACAATAGCAATCTACAAAGTCTTGAAGATTTTCTCGGGTCATTCGATCTTTTTTTAATGTGTGATGTATACCAATTCGGTAGTCATAATACCAAATTTCTTTTGTAGGAATTCCATTTTCGAAGAAGAGAACATTAGTTTTTACCCCAGGTTTATAAAATATTCCTGTTGGTAATCGAAGAATTGTATGAAGGTTAAAGTTGGCAAGAAGTTCTTTACGGATTCTTTCTCCAGCGCCATCTTCAAAAAGAACATTATCTGGAACAACGATGCCGGCTCTTCCGTCTGGCTTCAGCATTTTCATTATATGCTGAAGAAAGTTCAGCTGATTGTTCTTTGTTGCAACGATTAAATCTCCTCGCATTGCGGAAATGTCAGAAGTACCTTCTGGTCTTTCACCAAAAGGAGGATTCGCAAGGATTACTTTAAATAATTGTTCTGGTTCTTTTTCCAAAGAATCCATGCATTTGATTGGTGGAGGTACGATTTGTTCCTTTTCTTCTTTTGTTTCTTGGATAGTTGTTCCTATATCATGAAGATAAAGATTCATACTAGCCAATGTAACAACAAGAGGAGTAATATCTGCACCACTTAATTTATTTGTTTTTAAGTCGGTTAGTTTTTTTTGGTCATTTGTTTGCTTCTTCATGTGTTCAAAAGCAGCAAGCAAAAAGCCACCTGTTCCACAAGCTGGGTCTGCAACTGTCTCTGTAACTTGAGGATCTACTACATCAACCATTGCCTGAATCAATGAGCGTGGTGTAAAGTACTGTCCAGCACCAGATTTTGAATCTGAACCGTTTCTTTCCAATATTTCTTCGTAGATGGCACCTTTTAGGTCTTCTTCTGTAAGATACCAGTTTTCGGCACCAACCATATCAATAAGAGTTTCCAGCTTAGATGCCTGAGCGATTTTGTTAGTTGCTTTTGTGAAGATTGCACCAACGAGGCCATCTTTATTTTTTAATGTATCAAGAATCTTTTCATATTTTATTATTAAATCTTCACCAATAATTTCTTTGCCATTCTTATCTTTGATTAAATCATTCCAGCGGCAACCTTCTGGTAAAGTACTTGGGATTCCTATGATTTCTTCTCTTTCATTATCCATCTTCAAAAAGAGAATATATGTAAGCTGTGTTATATAATCTGTAAAACCAACACCTGCAGAACTTAGAACATTTGCCATGTTCCATACTTTTTTT
>JAILQA010000184.1 GCA_024699205.1 Treponema sp.
CTTGCCCGCGTCCGCGTGCATTTTTTGCTGCGCAAAAAACCGGCAAAACTCGTGTAAAAGAATTTTTTATGCCCGCGAGGCTTTGTCATTGCGAGGAGCGGAGCGACGCGGCAATCCAGAAAATGGGGTGGGAATGGAACAATTTGAAGACACTGACAGTCAAGAGACTCAAGAGATACAACTGATTGATTGTGACTCAGCCGGGGAATTTATTGCCAGCGGGGGAAAGCTTTCACAAGTTTCAGATAACTTTGAAGAACGTCCTGTTCAGATTGAACTTCTTAAAAATATTGCTAAAACTTTTAATCAAAATCATATTGGAGTTTTTGAAGCTGGGACTGGTGTTGGAAAGTCTTATGCTTATCTTATTCCTTCTTTTTTGTGGGCGCTGCAGAATAAAGAACGTGTTATTATTTCTACAGGCACAATAAATCTTCAGCAGCAACTTTGCGAAAAAGATATTCCTGCTGTAGAAAAAATCATTGGTAAAAAATTAAAGTTCATTCTTATGAAAGGGCGGCAGAATTATATTTGTAAACGCCGCCTTATGGAAACTGCATCTGTCTTAGACTTGTTTGAAGATGAAACTGAAGAAATCAAAAAAATCGCAGACTGGGAAGAAACTACAAATACAGGTTCAAAAAGTGATCTTTCGTTTATGCCTTCAGAAAATGCCTGGACAAAAGTTAATTCCGAAAGCGATGCCTGCATGGGTAAACGATGTCCGTTTTTTAATGAATGCTATGTAATGAAGGTTCGCAAACAGGCAGCCAGTGCTTCAATTATTGTTGTAAATCATCATCTTTTATTTGCAGATATTGAGTCTCGTATGAGTGGTGTTGGTTATGATGAACCTTCAGTTCTTCCTCCATACAGACGAATTATTTTTGACGAAGCTCATGGTATAGAAAATGCAGCTACAAGCTTTTTCAGCGAAAGTGTAAACCGTTTTAAACTCATAAAACTTGTAAATCAAATGTACCGCAAACGAAAATCATCAGAGTTCGGACACCTTTGTTCAATTGCTGTTTTTTCTAAAAATGAAGATAAGGTTCAGGAAGCATACGCACTTACAGCCAGAATTAAAAATGCAATAAACAATCTTGAACTTGCTGCAAAAGATCTTCTTGGGCATGAGTATTCAATGCGGCTATATGAAGCAACTGCAAGACAATTTGGTCCTTTTTTAGTTCAGACTACAGAGCTTGCCGATTCCCTTGGTGAATTTACAAATCTTGTTCGAGTAATAATTGAAGGTGTTGCCGATGAAGATAAAGAAGCAGCTCCATTCTGGGAAGCAAAAATTGTTTTACGCAGGCTCGACAGTTATGTTGTTCTTCTAAAAAACTTTGCTCTCTGGGATGAAAAAAGGCAGAGTGTTTACTGGATTCAAAAAAAACGTCTTCAGCCTGATCTTGCACGCCAGAGTGATGACGCTGATTATGTAATCCTAACAGAAACTCCGCTTGATATTTCTAACCTAATGAATATGGGTGTTTATGAAGAAATGTCGAGTGTAATCTGTACTTCTGCAACTTTAAGAACAGGCCGCGATTTTAAATACTGGTGCAGTAGAACAGGAATTAGTTATACAGACCCGGAACGTGTAAGCTGTAATTCTTTTGATTCACCTTTCCCTTATGATAAGAATATGCTTTTTGCAATTCCAAATGATGCGCCTTTACCTGATAAACCTGAGTTCCAGCAATGGATAGAAATGGCAATCCCACGACTCATTACTGCTGCCGAAGGTCGTACGCTTGTTTTATTTACTTCATATGAATCGCTTAGAAGTGCGCATAATACAACAGTTCATATGCTCAAAGGTTTTGGCGGTCTTATAATGAAGCAGGGCGATGATGACAATTCAAAACTGCTTGAAAAATTCAAAAACGATAATGAAAGTGTTCTTTTTGCAACAGATTCCTTCTGGCAGGGTGTAGATATTCCAGGAGAATCGCTTAGTCAGGTAATAATTGTAAAGCTTCCTTTTACTGTTCCAAATGATCCTGTTTTTGTAGCAAGGTCGGAAGCAATTGAAAAACGAGGTGGAAATTCCTTTATGGAAATGAGCGTTCCTGAAGCAGTTATAAAGTTCCGTCAGGGGATAGGCCGCCTTATAAGAAGATCAGAT
>JAILQA010000199.1 GCA_024699205.1 Treponema sp.
TGGATTACATCAAGACAGCCTTCTACGATTCCCTCAGGGCAACAATTTTGTCCGGAGGGAACAAAGGATTATAAAATCTTATTATTTTTATCATATTTTTTGTTATTTGACTATTTTTTCATTGAAATCTTGAAATTACAGAATTAAAATAAATTAATCTAATATAATCTGGAGTTTAATATGAATAGTAACAATTCGTCTGCTAAGTCCTCCATAAGAATGAGTCTTGTACTTTATCTTGGAGTTTTTATGATTGTAATCTCCATTTTCATGACATTCATGATTGGTCGTGCAGTTCTTAAAAGTAACAAAAGCCAGATTACAAAAAGTATAGTCACGCTGACCGAAGCAAAAGGAGAAAGCCTTGAAAGAAGCATGACAGAAATCGTTTATTCAGCAGAAGCACTTGCTGGAGCTTTGGGTGGAACCTGGGCAATTCCAGAAAAACAACGAAGTTCATCTGCACAACAGACTGTCCGTGCAATGGTAAAATCTTCTACAATAGATTCCGCCTGGGCTTACTGGTTGCCAAACATGTTTGACCATAAGGATGAACTTAGAAAAGATAAGTATGATAATCCAACCGGCCAAATGAAGATTCACTATATCAGAGATAAAAATGGACGAATCAAAAACGATATTGTTACAGAATTTACCCCTCAACAGATTCAAGATAGTGCAAATGCTCCAAATACTTTTGTAAGTGAACCTTCAATTACAGTTCTTGACGGTGAAAATGTTCTTACCTCAAAAGTATTTGCTCCAATCACTAACTCCATTGGACAAAAAAGTGGTGTAGCAGGAATTGATATTGTTCTTTCCGGTCTGGAAGCAATAATGGACGGTTCAACAATTTTTGAAGGAACAAAATGCCAGTTCTTTTCTTCTTCTGGTGCCGTACTTGCCTCAAGTGACGGATCAAAAGCCGGTCAAATCTCAATCTTTAAGAAAACTCCTCAACTTGCTAAATATTTTGAAACTGTTTATGTTCCTGTTTATGATGAAGCAACGGGCGAAGAAATCTCTTCCTATATAGATTATTCTCCGGTAACCTTTACAGAAATAATCAACAACGAAAAAACTTTTGTTACAGTTGTAAAACCACAGGTAGACCGTACAGGAGAAGCCTGGTTTGTTGTTTCTATGACACCTGAGCGAAGCATTAATCATAATGCCTGGCAAACAATCTGGATTATCATAATTGCCTTTGTTGTTCAGATTCTTGTAGTAATATTTATTGTATTCGGCGTTGTAACAGGACTTACAAAGCCTCTTAAAAATACAGTTGAAGCTCTCCAGAACATCAGCGAAGGTGATGGTGATATGACTGTACGCCTTCATGCAAAACAGAATAACGAAATAGGCGCAATGTGTGACAGCTTCAATAAAACTATGGATAAGCTTTCTGTTTCTATTAAGGATGTTAAGACTTCCAGTGAAGAAATGGACGTAATCGGTTCAGAATTAAATGACTCCATGAATCAGACCTCTCAAGCTGTTGATGATATCACTTCCAGTATTCAGTCTATTCAGGAGCAGATGCAGGAACATGCTGCTGGAGTAGAAGAAGCACTTTCGGTTGTAGAGCAGATTGTAAAGAATATTCAAAAGCTCAACACAAATATTGATGCCCAGGCCTCCAGCCTGACAGAATCTTCTTCTTCTGTAGAACAGATGACAGCTAACATTCAGAATGTTTCAAACATCCTCGAAAACAACCGTACATCCATGAATATGCTGGAACAGGCTTCTGAATTGGGCCAGTCGCTTATCAATAACATGGCTGAACTTTCCGTAAAGATTCAGGACCGCTCTAAGAACCTTCAGGAAGCATCTTCTGTAATCCGAAACATTGCGAGTCAAACAAACCTTCTTGCAATGAATGCAGCAATCGAAGCGGCTCACGCAGGTTCAAGTGGACAGGGCTTCTCTGTAGTTGCTGATGAAATCCGTAAGCTTGCAGAAGAATCTAATTCTCAGGGTACAAAGATTCAAAATGAACTTAAAGATGTTCAAGACCTTATTAAAACCGTCACAGAATCTACAGCTCAAGTTCAAAATCAGTTCAACAGTATTTTTGCCCTTACAAAAACTGTAAGCGAACAGGAACTTATAATTACCGAAGAAATGCAGGAACAAAACAAAGGCGGTGCCCAAGTTTTGGAACTCATGCGTGCAATAAATGAAATCACTTTAAATGTAAAGAACGACTCTAACGAAATGATGGAAGGCAGCAAGCAGGTTTCTTTTGAAATGGACAGAATTGCACAGATGACAACTTCAGTTAATACAAATGTAAGAAACATGACCGAAAAGACAGATGCAATCAGCGAATTGTCGAAGAAGGCCCATGACTGTGTAGATAAGAACGTAGAAAGTATCGCAAAACTCCGCGATGCTATGAACAAATTCAAGGTTGAATAGATTTGATGGAGGTGATGAATATGAAAAAGATTATTACTATTTTGGCTTTATTTATAGTTTCAACAGCTGCTCTTTTTTCTCAGGCAGATAATAAAATTCCAAAAGGTACATCTGTCCTTTTTGATGGTTTTGAAAAAGGAAATTATTGGATTTGGGCAGGCTTTGACTGGGATCAATATGGTTCTGTAAAAATTTCGACCGGTGCAAATATTTCAAAAGACTGGGCTTCGGAAGGTTCTCATTCTCTAGAAATGACTATGGACGTAATGGATGCAGCTTCTACAAAATCTGCAATCTGGTTTTATGACGGTACAAATGATTTGTCTGGTGGCAAATATTTAGTTATGGATTTTTACAATCCAGAAAATTATACCTACGATATCAACGTTGTAATTCAAGCCACCGATTCCTGGAGATGGTGGAGTCTGGAACATTATGCACTTCCAAAAGGTGAGCATACTTTTGTTTTTGACCTTTCTAAATATCCTGAAAGATTACACGATGTTCGTCGTATTTCTATTTACAACAATAGCAGCCAGATTCTTATGAAAGAATCACATATTTATGTTGATAATATAAGACTCATAAAATAAGAAATCTATTCTGCTAGTTTTTTCTTTCCCCAGGTTTGAATCAAATCCTTTGGTTCCTTGCTCAAAAGTACTTTTACCAGCAGCAGGTTTGTCTGACTAAAAACATTTTGCATAAGCGCCTGCTGCTCGTCTGTAAAGCGGCTGAGAACATAATCTGCAACTCCAATATTTGGATTGTCAGGGCGACCTATACCAAAACGTATACGCCAGAAATCAGGAGTATTCAAAACAGCCTTGGTAGAACGCAGACCATTATGACCACCCAAACCACCGCTCCATTTAAGGCTTACAAAACCTGGAGCAAGCTCAAGCTCATCATGAATAACCATAATTTCTTCCGGCTTGATTTTATAAAAAGTCGCAACCTCAATTATGCTTTCGCCAGAGAGATTCATGTAAGTAAGAGGTTTAAGAAAATAAATATGAGCAGGAGCTTCTTCCGGCACAAGAACAGGTGAACCGTCTTTTTTAGAACAGATTTTTGTGTCACAAGCCCATTGTGCCAGTTCCGCAGGGGTAAAGGAAGAAATCTCCCCCTTAAACTTATTTTGCCAGCTCAATTTATTTGCAAAAGGGAGAGAATCTTCAAAAAACCAGCTTACATTATGGCGCGTTTTTTCATATTCACGGCCATAATTTCCTAAAAAGGCAACCAGTTTAATCATTTTAAAACATCTACCAGTTTTTTCTGGAATTTCTGTACAGAATAGCTTGGTATCTCAAAAGGATAAGGAGTTTCTGAACAGATTGCGTAATAAGTAGGCTTTTCTGCTTCAATTGAATACAAATCAACAGTTACAGTCTTATTGCCACTAAAGATTTTTAAAGTACGTTCTTTACTTCCAGAAACTTCACCAATATCATACCATTTTGTTGTAGACAAAGTTGCAAGAGTGTTGAACCAGTCTGTTGTAGCAGCACCATCAACTTCTTTTTCTTCAACATCTGTACCACTTAAGGTCCAGGCAAGATTTTCACCTTCACCAGAACGTCTTACAGTCCAAGTGCTTTCATCCGGCTCAACTACAGAAACACCCGAAATTGAGTTCTTATCAAGAGTGAAAATATTTTTACTGCGCAAATCATCAACAGATTTACTAAAGCTACTGCGCAGATTTGAGGAAATCAAATATACATCTGAACCACCATCTACAGTGATATAAGACTGGGTTCCAGTAGAAGATTCCTTACCAATTTTAAGAACGCGCAAAGTCTTATCACCATTTTTAACAGTAACAGTAATGTTTTTACCTTCACCAAGCTCATACTTAGCAATTACATTCTCATTAGAAGCACTTCCCATTCTATCCAAAGCACGAACAGAAGAGGCTGCATCCAAGAGAACATCAACTGAACTCTGATTTGCAGGATATTTTTTATCTCCAATAAACCAGTTGTCATTTTCCTTTACAAGATTAATATCACCATCTGCCTTTTCAATAAGAATCTCTGTTGCGTTATCTGTAATAGTAAAAGTCTTAACATTATCTTTTTTGGACAAAATGAATTGAACAATACAAACAACTAAAAGAATTACATCGGCAGTTAATAAAACTATTTTTCTAGCTTTCATTTTTATCACGTCTCCTCTTACTCACCTTGTGTATTTTCTTTTCCAGATTTCGTCACAAAACGAGTATCATCAGGATTATACTTTTTATTGATTCTTGCTTTCTTAGCTACACGCAAGCGCAATACAATCAATCCAACCAAAGCAAACAAAACAGCAAGTCCCCATTCATTGAAATACTGTACTGTCTTTGCTGCCGATTGAGATTTAATTTCCAAAGTATTGATAGAAAGACCTTTTGAACGCATTATACACAAATCTTCGTTACCGTTCATATAATCAACTGTGTTCATAAGGAACATAGAGATTGGACTTGTACCGCTTGTATCCAAAACCTGATAAGTAGTTATGTAAGATGTACTTGCAATAAAAATCTTTCCAGGAACACGGCTCTTTGCGATATGTGTTGAAGATGTAATTTCAGAATCATCACTTGCTGGTACTGGTGCAGGAGCTGCTTTTTCCTCTTCTTCATTATCTTCATCGTCATTCTTTTCTGGAACAGGAGCTTCATCAAAAGCACTTTCAAAACGTCCTTCAAGAAGAACTGCAAGAGGCTGAGATTTAAAACCAGAAGGATCTGCAGGAGGAGTAATCATAAGAGGATTCAAAACAATATCAATTCTATCAGAAATCCAGGATTTATCAGAAGAACGGGCAAGTACAGTTGTTGTAAAGTCTTTATTTGCTTGAGCTTCTGTAATATCAAGAGAACCATTCTGAAGCATGATTACATATCCAAGATTCTTTGTAATTGGATGATTTTTTGCCAGCTGCTTTTTCTGTAAAAGTGGAGCCCAGTAAAAGTTCAGTTTTCCATACTGCTGATTTGCCTGAGTATAACAGTTTTCATCAAATACAAAGTCGTTTCCACGCTTTACACCATATTTATTCAAAAGGCGATCAAGATTTACTTCATTCACCTGATACTGAGGAGTTCCACTGTAATAAGCAGCCGCACCAGTTGTATTTAAACCGTCGATAAGGAACATAACGTTTCCACCGCGCATAATGAACTGGTCAACCTTGTACAATTCTTCTTCTGTATAATCAAACTGAGGACCATTGATTATGATTGAAGACATCGTTGCTGGAATTGAATCAGTTGATAAATCAAGAGTAACCAACTCGTACATACTTGAAATAAGCTGCTGGAAGTTTGCTGCATATTTTTCTTCATCAAGAGGCAATTCGTTATGACCAAGAATATAACCAACCTGTGTAGGTTTTGACATAAGGCTCTGTATGCTTTCATTGATTGTGGTTTCTACGTCTTCAAGACCAACAACAGCAAAACCAAAAATTGACTGCTGAACTTCAATTGGAAGAACTCTGAAATTGTCGCCAGATTCGATAACAACTCCTACAGTTCCTTTTTCCTGACGTCCATTTGCCCTGAAAGAAAGAGACTGTAAACTATAACGTGTAACCAATTCGTCAGTTTCTTCAGAAGTTGGATGAACTACATTAAACTCAAGTCTGTCCTGTTTCTGTTTGTTTACTTCTCGGTAGGCATTTTCAACAATTTTTTCAATTTGATCTACACCATTGATTCTTAACTGCTTTAAAGCTTCTGTCAGATATACAGTAACTCTGATTTTTTCACCCTTAGGCAAAGCAGCAAGAGTATCATTTGTGTTTATCATTTTCGAAATTGTAGAAGTGATTTTATATTCAAGACCATCTGCCGAGCTGATTGGATCAATCAATTCAACACTGTCGCCATAAGAAATAACAATTCCCATGAAGGCCTGTTTAAAACCAACTTCATTATTCTTTACTTCCTGAATCTGAACCTGTCTCAAACCAAAAGACTGTGCAAGTTCCACATTTTCCTTTTTAGACAAGTCCATGTAATTTACAGTAAGATTTTTATTTGCTGCACTCTTATATTCTTCAAGAAAATCTTCTGCATACTGAGCAACACTACTGTACTGTGGAGGAAGATTCTTATCAAAGAAAACTCTTATAGAAAGCGGTTCATCAAGATTTTTTACAATATTGACACTCGCCTTTGACAATGAATAGGATTTTGGTTCTGTTAAATCAACCCTAAAATATAGATTCTGTCCGATAATATTCACAAGAACAATAAGAATAATAAACAAAACAAAATCACTTGATGAACTTTTTAACCAGTTTAATATTTTTTTCATTTTGCCTTATCTCCTTATTTTTTAGCACCCTGTTCAACTTTAACAGTCAAAGTAAAGAACAAGGCTGTCAATGAAACAAAATACAAAATATCCCGTGAATCAATAATTCCTTTTGCAACAGATGAAAAATGAACATCTGCACAAAGGAAAGACAAAGCTTTTACAACTGAAGACGGGAAAATTACAAGAAATGCATCTATCATTGTAAGAACAATACAGATTATAAAGCCAACAAAGAAGGCAATAATCTGATTTTTTGTGATTGAAGATGCAAACAAGCCTATTGCAACATAACTGGCACAAAGGAAGATTGCTCCTACAAAACCACCAATAATTGGACCATAATCTGGTTCACCAAAGATTTCTGCTGCAATGACATAAAAAAGTGTTGGTGCAATCATGATTAAAGTTTCAATGAAAGCAGCAAGGAACTTACCGGTTACAACATTTACTTCTGTAACTGGCAAAGTCATAAGGGTTTCTATAGAACCAACACGTTTTTCTTCGGCAAAAAGTCTCATTGTAAGGGCTGGCACAAAGAAAGACAAAAGCAAAGGAAGAAGCCCAAAGTAATTTCTTAATTCAGCTCTGTTCTGTAAAAAGAAGGTTGAAAAGAAAGTAAAGCCGGCAATTCCTAAAAATAAACAGATTACGATGTAAGCAATTGGTCCTGAAAAATAAGAAGCCAATTCCCTTTTCATTATGATTATTGCAGGATTCTTTTGTTTTTTAACGCCTGATTTTTTGTCGCTCATTTTCCTTCCTCCTCACCATTTGCAGTTGTCAAAGCATGGAATACATCTTCAAGACTGTTGCGCTGCATTGAAACTTCATACAAATCATAACCCTTTTCTGTGATTGTCTTACAAAGAGCAGGTCTGATTTCGGCGCTTCCATTTACAGAAACGTGGATTGAAATTGCATTTTCGATTTCTGTGTTATTGTCTGCTGATTGAGTTACTGAATCAACTCCACTAACTGTTTTTACAGCAGCAGAAATATCGTCAAAAGAGCCTCCGCCGACCGTTATGTTTACAGATAATTCGTGGCCAAAACGCTCTTTAAGCTCTTCAATCGGGCTGTCGGCAACAACCTTTCCGCCAGAAATGATGATGGCACGGCTACAGATTGTTTCAACTTCACTCAAAATATGGGTAGAAACAATTACAGTTCTTGTTTTTCCGATTTCGCGGATGATATTACGAACATCTTCAACCTGGTTAGGGTCAAGTCCAGAAGTTGGTTCATCAAGAATAAGGATTTCCGGATCGTGCATAAGGGCATGTGCCAAAGAAACACGCTGCTTGTTACCTCGTGAAAGGTCACTGATATTTTTGCCCATTACTTCTTTAAGTCCACATTCTGCACACAAAGCTGGAACTTTTACAGAAGGGTCTTCGCCGTGTATTTCTGCAATGTATTTAAGATAATCTTCTACAATCATATCTCCGTAAAGAGGAGCAGATTCCGGCATATAACCAATTTTCTTTTTTGATTCAACAGGCGCCTGACTGATATCAACTCCATCAATTAAAATCTTTCCGTCTGATGGTGATAAAAAGCCTGTAATCATACGCATTGTCGTTGTCTTGCCAGCTCCGTTTGGTCCCAAAAGTCCGACAATCTGACCAGTAGGAATTGAAAAGCTGACATCATTTACCGCACTAAAGTTCCCAAAAAAACGGGAAACGTGGGAAACTTCAATCATAAGAGATGCCTCCAATTTTTTTTGTATTCTTCTATTATAATAAAAAAACGTTACTTTGTGAAATATAGTTACAGTTTTAAATGCCTTCTTTTAAACAATTGTTTTTTTTAACCAATTTGACATTTTCCTGATTATCCTATAGAGTGTGCATACATTCATTTAGATGAACACAGATTGAGTCCATAGTGTCCTTCTTTACCGATGATGCCACGGCACACCGCGTATCCCATCTAAAAGCATACACATAATTTTTTTTCTCAACAAAATTTTAAAGAGGCATACTTTTTATGAACAAGTACGTTAAACGTTATTTTATTGACGCGATGAGCGGAATGGCTCAGGGACTTTTTGCTTCCCTGTTGATTGGAACTATTATTAAGACTTTGGGACAACAGCTGCTGAGACTTTCGGTTAATCCGGTTTTCCAGTTTTTAGTAAATGCCGGCAATTTTGCAACTGATGCCCATGTAGTTGGAGCTGCAATGGCAGTTGGAATTGGATTTGCAATGAAGGTTCCGGCTCTTGTTTTGTTTTCTTTAGTTGCTGTAGGTTCTGCAGCAAATGTAACAGGCGGAGCTGGCGGTCCTCTTGCTGTTTTGATTATTGCAATTATTGCCGCAGAATTGGGTTGTCTTGTAAGCAAAAAAACAAAGGTTGATATTATCGTAACTCCAGCCGTTACAATTTTAGTTGGTGCACTTTTGACTGTTCTGACAGCAAAATACATTGGAATGGCTGCAAGTTCTATTGGAAAGGTTATCGTTTGGGCAACAAAGCTTCATCCTTTCTGGATGGGAATGCTAGTTTCTGCAATTGTAGGAATTGCCCTTACACTGCCAATTTCTTCTGCCGCAATCTGTGCAGCCTTTGGTTTGACTGGTCTTGCCGGAGGTGCAGCAGTTGCCGGTTGCTGTGCCCAGATGGTAGGATTTGCAATTCTTTCCTTTAGAGAAAACAAATGGGGTGGTATTCTTTCTCAGGGATTGGGAACTTCTATGTTGCAGATGCCAAATATCATTAAAAATCCTAAAGTATGGATTCCGCCAACGCTCGCTTCAATAATTACTGGTCCAATTGCTACATGTCTTTTCAAAATGGAAATGAACGGTGCTGCTGTAAGCTCCGGTATGGGAACCTGCGGTCTGGTTGGACAGATTGGAGTAATTTCAGGCTGGTTCGAGCCATCTGAAGTAGCAATTGGTCATGGCGCAAGTGCAATAACTCCTGGTGCCTTGGATTGGATAGGATTGATTTTAGTCTGCTTTATTCTTCCAGGCCTTTTATCCTGGGCATTTGGATTTCTGCTTAGAAAAATCGGCTGGATTAAAGATGGGGATTTGAGTTTGGATGTTCAGGAAAAACAGACACCAGCAAAAGTTGAAAGTATCACAACGACTACAACCGAACAGACTGAAAATAAAGAATAAACATTGCATTACGGCAGCCTTGCTGCCGTAATGCCCTACTCTGATTTTAAGATTTTACCAAAGTGGATTAAATAATCAATAAATGATGCGTAACTTGCAATAACGCAGATTATAAACAAAACAAGACTGATTATTTTTAATGTTCCAAAAAATGAAGGAACCATATCAAGACGGACAAGACTTTCAAGGAAGAGAGCATAAAAGCCAGAAATTACATATCCAACGGTCTTAATCTTTCCGCCCTTTCTTGCAGCAATTGCAGTTCCTTTTGAAGCGGCAACCATTCTAAGAAAGTTCTGGGTCATTTCTCTGTAAAGAATAAGAATAAAAATCACAGGATACAGATAACCGCCATAATTACCGAATGTGAACATAAAGCACAAAAATGTTGCCAGATGAACCATGACATCGGCAAATGGGTCAAAAAGTTTGCCAAAATCACTTACTTCGTTGTATTTTCGGGCATAATGTCCATCCAGATAATCAGTAAACTCCATAAAAGCCAGGAGTGGAATTGAAATAAAAACTGAAATTTTTGCAAGTGTAGCATTCTGAAGCCAGATTGGTAAAAAATAAATTAAAAAGAAAACTGGTGACAAAATGATTCGTGTAAATGTAAATCTGTTTGATAACTTCATAATGTAATTAAGTATCCCTAATTAAATAAGAAAAGTCAAGAATGTTCACCACATAAACAAATCAACCAGAAAGTGAATGCAGAAAGACAAAACTAATAAGTCTTATAATTATGCACAATACTTACAGAAGAAACAGCGTTGTAACCCGGCATTTCGTTTTTGATTATCCGAAGAGCCTGCTCAACTATGGCTTCTGAAGTAGAAACTCCATACAAAACAACCGTATTGTCTTCAATGTTGGCGTGCAGGAACTCAATTTTGATTTTATGTTCAAAAATGAGTTTGTTCACTACAGTTTGAGCCTGAAGCATAAGTTTAACTTTTTCGGAACAGAGCTTTTCTTTTTCTGCTGAAAAAACTGTTTGTGCATATCGGGCTATAATGTCGGCTGTGTTTTCTACAGAAACTTTTCCGGTGTTTATAACCAGGTCAAAATTGATTGGATTATCAACGTCGATATTATAAAAGTTTTTGTGGAAGCCGTTTCTGTTTTCATCGCTCTTTGTGATACGCTGACGGGCCTGCTTTTCGTTCCAGCCAAACTCTTTTTCCAAACGGTCAAGGCGGGACTTTTCATCGGCAACCAGCCTTACAGAAATATGATTTGGTACATTTGCAAACAGGGCAAAAGCACCACGTCCAATTATTACAACGTTATTTTTTTGTGCTGCTTCTAGTAAAGCGTACTGGGTTAGATTAAAATATTCATCACGGTCTTTTACAAGAGAAGCAAAGAAACCTGGTTTTCTTTCGTCATATTTTGGAAGCTTATCCTCCGGGAAACCAAGTTCCAGAATGCGTTTTTCGATGTCCATGCGTTTAATAAAATCATAATTTAATTTTTTTGCAAGTTCAGCTCCAACTTCATCGCCAAATGCTGCAACCTGTCGTGCTAAAGTAATAATTGCCATACGCTCACCTTCCTTGGGATTTGAATCATCCCGCTCTCATATTGCTCATCTTAAACAAAGTTACTTAATTCACTATAATTTATAATAAATCCATAATTTAAATATGTCAAAAAAAAGGAATATAAATGAAAGATTATTTTACAAGCGACGATGAAAAATTAAAGTGGTCTACGCAAAAAACGGAAGTCCTGCTCAAAACTGTAGTTTTTGATGTAACAAAGCAGACAAACACTGCAAAATCAGGGCTGACCGGCGATTATATTATTATGAATGCCCGAGACTGGGTAATTGTAATTCCGGAAAAAGATAATAATTTTTTGATGGTTAAACAGTGGCGGCATGGTGAAAAGGCTTTGAGCGTTGAGTTCCCCGGTGGTGTTATTGATGAAGGCGAAAAAGCGGAAGTTGCAGCCCGTCGTGAACTTGAAGAAGAAACAGGCTATAAGGCTGGAAAACTAACAAAGCTTGGCTGTGTAAACCCAAATCCTGCGCTTTTTTCTAATCATGTGCACATTTTTTTAGCTGAGGATTTGACGGCAACTGGTGAACAGCATCTGGATGAGGATGAATATATAAATTATATGGAAATCCCAAGTGAAGAAGTGATTGATGGCATGGGAACAAAAGAGTTTCCACACGCCTTGATGGGAACTGCTCTGGCTCTTTATTTAAAAGATAAATATAAGCGCTGTTAAAAAAATAATTCCCGTGCTATGCAAGGCAACTTACAAAACACGGGAAAAATCTACACGATTATCCTATTTTAGGCATCGTATTTATTTTTATTTGTCTTCCTTAGAGAAAGTATCGTATTTAACTTTTGGATCATAAGTTCCTGTACGATATTCACCGTTTATGCTTGGAATCTTCATCTTCATACCAGGTTCAATCAAATTAGGATTTGAAGGTTCTGGTAAGTCAGATTTGTTAGCCTGATAGAGATTTTCCCAAAGCCAAGGATTGTTGTAAACATAAGGACGAGCAGCAATATTCCAGAAACAGTCTTTTGATTCTGCCCAAGGACGTACAATGTAATATTCTGGTAAAGGAGTCTTTTCTGTAACACCGTCAAGAGATTCGAGAACCAGTTTTGCATATTCTGTTGCTTTTTCGTAATCTTCTTTGGCAAAAGCAACTTCGGCATTCTGTAAGTTTTCTACAGCAGCTGTGTAAGCCATAGGGAAAGAAACAGATGCATTGATTTTATCAGCCCAGGCAATCTTATTTTTTGCAAGAGTGATGCTATCCTCAGCAGTTTTTCTGCTCATTGCCATTTCAATATAAGCACGGGAATATTCAGCATTTTCTTCTGCAAGATTTGAATACTTAACAGCATCATCATACTGACCGGCATCCAGAGCAATCTGTGCTTTGCGTGTGTACTCATCGGCCATCTTCTGGTAGAGATTGTTTTTGTAGCTGATTGCAAAAATTGAAGCAGCCATAAGAGAAACTAATAATACAGAAAACAGTTTTTTCATCATTTTGCATCTCCTGTTATTGCTTTAAGAAGCTTTTTTGTTGGATCTTCGATGTCTTCAGGTAATTCTACTTCGGCATCTTCAGGATCATCATAATCATCATCTTCGAGAAGAACTGTATCTTCATCTTCGATACCATCTATCTTTTCTCTTAACGGAACTTCACGGTCAGCCTGTTCGGCAAAATCAGCTGTTTCTTCAACCTTGCGTTTTGCTTCTTCAATGGCTTTAAGAACTGCAGCACGTTTGTCTGCAATATCATTATAAAGTTCATTAAAGATTTCTTTTGAAGATTCATAGCTTTCGTAGGCTTTTTCAAAACTCTGCATTGAATACAATGAATCACCTTTTTTAAAGTATTCAACACCTTCATCATATTTTGCTTTTTGAGCTACGGCTGCTTTTACGCTGTCTGCATTTTTCTTTGCAACAAAGGCATCTGTTCTTTCGTCTTTTGCTATTTTTTTATAAATAACAATCAAAACAGAATTATAACTTGCAGAAGCTTTTGTAGCCTTGTCTAACTGAGCCTTTCCTGTTGAATTAGGATCTTCAACAAGTTCTTCGTATTCTTCAAGAGCTTTTTCGCCTTCATCATATACTGACTGAGCAAGTGAGAACATTTCTGTATCATCGATTATTTCTTTTGCTTTTAAAGCATCAATGTAGGCTGAAAGGGCTGCATATCTGTTTGCTAAATCCAAACTTTCTGCAGAAACATCTTCGCCATTATCTGATTTTGCCTTGATTTTTTCGTAGAGGGCATCAATTGCAGCTAATTCATCAGGGGCATATTCATCGGCTTCATTTTCCAATGCCTTTTTTCTTGCATCGTCAATTCCTTTTAATGCAAGGGTATTATCTGCTTTTTTTACTTCTTCCACTATTTTTTCTGGAGCTGGTGGAGCAGGAGGTTCTTCAATCTTTGGAGGCTCTGGAGCAGGTGCAGGAGCTGGTGCTGGCTTAGATCCGCAGGACACGAAGAATAAAATCAACAAAAGGGAAAAACCGCTTAATGCAATTTTTTTCATAACAATCCTCTCTTATTA
>JAILQA010000223.1 GCA_024699205.1 Treponema sp.
TGAATTAAATCCTGGAGATTATGTTGTTCATGTAAACTGGGGTATTGGTCTTTTCCATGGAATTGAGCGCGTAAAAGCAATGGGAAACGAGCGAGATTACATCAAACTTGAATATGCCGATGAAGAATACGCACTGGTACCGATAGAGCAGGTGAACCTGGTTCAAAGATATATTGGAAACGAAGGTGATAAACCAAAGCTTGACAGAATTGGAAGTAAAGCCTGGGAAAACAGAAAGAGCAAGGTTCAAAAAGCAGTTGAAGATTTAGCTCAGAAATTGATTGACCTATACTCGCGCCGAAAAGCTTCTGCCGGCTTTGCCTTTCCAAAAGAAACTGAATGGCAGTCAGCTTTTGAAGCCGTATTCCCTTACGAAGACACTCCAGATCAAATCACTGTAACCGAAGAAGTAAAAGCGGATATGGAAAAACCAGTTCCTATGGACAGACTTGTCTGTGGTGATGTTGGTTATGGAAAAACTGAAATTGCAATGCGTGCTGCTTTTAAAGCCGTTATGGGTGGCAAACAGGTTGCTTTTCTTGCGCCAACGACAATCCTTGCCGAACAACATTATGACACCTGTATCGAACGCTTCAAAAACTTCCCTGTCAAAATTGCAAGATTATCACGCTTTGTTTCTCCGGCAGAACAGAAAAAGATTCTTTTCAAGCTTATGATGGGTGAGGTGGATATTCTTGTAGGAACCCACAGAATCATCCAGAAGGATGTAAAGTTTAAAAACCTTGGACTTATGATAATTGATGAAGAGCAGAGATTTGGTGTAAAAGACAAGGAAAAATTAAAGACAATTAAGAATAATATTGACTGTCTTACGCTTTCCGCAACTCCAATTCCTAGAACGCTGCACATGAGTCTGCTTAAAATCAGAGATATGAGTCTTTTAACGACACCACCACAAAACCGTCAGCCAATTGAGACAGTAATTGATCATTATTCAGATGAAAAAATTGCACAGGCAATCAGACGAGAGCTTGAACGGGACGGTCAGGTATTCTATCTTCACAATAGAATTGAAACCTTAATGGAAGTTCGTAAAAAGGTTGAACAAATTGTACCAGAAGTTCTTGTAGATACTGCCCACGGTCAAATGACCAGCACTGAGCTGGATGATATTTTCCACAGATTTAAAATGGGTGGTTTCCACGTACTTATAGCAACTACAATCATAGAAAACGGTATTGATATTCCTAACGTAAATACAATCATCATTGATAGAGCTGATATGTACGGAGTTTCCCAGCTTTACCAGTTACGCGGAAGAGTTGGAAGAAGCGACCGTCAGGCTTATGCATATCTTTTTTATCCGCAAAACAAATCTTTATCTGAGGTTGCGATGAAGAGACTTCAAGTTATCAGTGACTTTACGGAATTAGGAAGCGGTTTTAAAATTGCCATGAAGGATATGGAAATCCGTGGAGCAGGTAATCTTTTAGGAAAAGATCAGTCAGGAGATGTTTGTTCAGTTGGATTTGATTTATACGTTAAACTTTTGAATGATGCAGTCAACCGACTTATGAATCAGAAGGATTACAAAGCCGAAAACGAAGTTCTTATGGAATTGGAATATTCCGGCTTTATTCCTGATTCTTATGTTTCAAATCCTCAGATTAAAATGGAAATCTATAAAAAGATTGCATCTATTACAACACAAGCTGAGTTTGATGGAGTACTATCAGAATTAAACGACAGATTCGGTCCAATTCCTGATGAAGTTTCAAGTTTACTGGCTTTGGCTGAAATAAGAATTATTTGTCACCGATTAAATATTACAAGAATAAAAGAACAGAAAAATGAAGTTAAGATAATCTTCAGTTCTGTTTCTAATATTGCAATCGATAAAATTTTAAAACTTATAAAAGATAACCCGGGAACCATACGTATAAATCCAGTTGGTGAACAGGCAATTTATATTAAACTTGGTAAAATCGGCTTGAAGGAAAAATCTGAGTTTATAAGAGAAAAATTATCGCAACTGCTGTAATTACGTAATTGCTATAATTACAACTGCTGTAATTACGTAACTTTCTATAATATGTATTCTGTCTACTAAAATATGTAATAATAAAACTTCCCTTTTATAGTAAGCGTCAATTTTCCGCCCTTTCAGGCTATCGAGACCGCTGAAACATCTGATCTTTTAATCAATTTAATGTTCCAGGGAAGAAGTTCTGACCAGTTTGAATCAGTCCAACCAGTTGTATCTACGGCTAATTCAAAGATTGAAGAAAGATATTCTTCAGGATTGATATTGTTTATTTTAGCACATTCTATCAAAGAAAACAACAGGCATGTTGATCTGGCTCCGTCTTCTGAAGCTGAAAATAAGAAGTTTTTTCTGGATAAAA
>JAILQA010000258.1 GCA_024699205.1 Treponema sp.
ACGGCGCGCGGGCGCTGGGGCGAAGACGATGTTTCTTCAAGAGTGTAGCCGTCTACATAGTGCAATATTGCAATCTGCCGGTCTTTGCTGTCTCTTTCTGAAAATATGCAGTCCAGAAGGATTTCTGTTTCAATTTTGTCAGTTCCTTCGGCACTTTTGCTATCTTCAATTATTTCTGCAATTACATCAAATTCCGGGCCTGAACGCAGTTTATCTGATCTTATTTTGTTAAGGCAGATATTGGTTGCCATAGTATAAAGAAGGCTTGAGCACACGTTAGTAATTTTTTCCTTTCTTTCAATAAGGCGAACAAATACATCCTGCATGGCATCCAGAGCCTTTTCTTCATTTTTCAGAATAAAGCGGCAGCGTCTGAGTACCATAGGTCCGTACTGGCGGTATAGACTATCAAAATCATCCATCGACAAAGTTTTCATTGTACAAATTGTTCCTGTCATTAAGTTTAACAGATGAGGAGGGAAAAAGTGTTACCTGCAAATCAGGAAAAATTACGTTTTTTAGTAATTATTCAGTGTAAGACCAGTGTAAGTTTTTGCGTATTCATCGCCTGAGCTGCGTATAACCTTCTCCATCTCTTCTGTAAGATGTTTTGCGGCAATAGGTTCAGATAAATCCTTAAACTGCTCAATAGAGATTACCGGTAGCATCTTAATATCAAATAAGTATTTTTCAATGTGATTATATGACCAGAGAGGGTCATGTTTTCCGAGGCCGTATTTATCACTTCCACCAATAAACATTGGCTGAACATCGCAGCCACAGTAAAGAGCAATACGGGCAGCACCCTTTTTGTAATTGTTCTGACCAATTCTTGGGGTACGGGTTCCTTCAGGGAAAACAATAACATTACAGCCCTTGTCGGTCAGTTTTTTACATTCAATAAGTACATCATTAAAATCAGTTGTATTTGTGATATAAGCCTGCTTAATAACTCCACGAAGAGGAGTATGAGTAAGGCCTCCGCGAACAATACAGGTTGAATTTGGAACCAGAGACATAATATAAACAAAATCCAGTAGGGAAGGGTGATTTGCGATAATTACCTTGCTGTGTATATTGCGGAAGGCCTGTTTATCTTCTACTTTAAGAATTGAGGTTTTGCATATATGAAGGTTTCTTAAAAAAACACGGAAGGTGTGAGATACATAAGCACGGGCAATAATACCAAAATCTTTTCTGCCCAAGGTAAAAAGTCTGATAAATGGGAATACAAAAAGGGCAAGAATTACTGCGCCCAGTCCGAAGCAGATTATGGCAATAATTTTAGAAACACAATGATAGATATATAAGAAATAATTATTAATTCCTGGCAGTTTGCTTTTATAGCTAATTTCTTTTTTACTCATTTCTGTTAATCCCTCAAAGTCTCCGATACTTAATACTAATCGATAGTCTTATATAATTATTTTATATGTGAAAGACAGGGGTTACCTGGCTAATATAAAAAAACATTATACCTAGATGTAAGTTATACTATATCCGGTCTTTTTTCAAGAAGTTACAAATAATTGTAAATTAACGCAATATATGTCAAGTTTTTTAAAAGATTTCATTGAAAATATTACTTCTATTGCTTTTTTTATTTTTATCTAATAAAATAGTGTATATTTTGTTAGTTTAAGTGTTTAAAAAGAAGCAGAGAGCTTCTGTTAATACACTGGTCGGAAATATTACGGCTCAGAAAGCATAATCTTTTTATACGAGGTTTTAGTATGTCTAAAGATGAAATTTTTGAAAAGCTTAAGGGAATCCTTGTTTCAGAATTCGAACTTGATGAAGGAGATGTAACTCCCGATGCACTTCTTGGAGATGATTTGGATTTGGATTCAATCGATTCAATCGATCTTATCGTAAAGATGAAGGAATTCATGCCAGCAGATAAGGGAAATGTAGATCCTTCTATTTTCAAAACAGTAAAAACAGTTCAGGATGTTGTAGACGCTCTTGTTCCATACATGGCATAAGATGAACTAAATACTGAAAAAAGACCAGTGGTTAAAAAGAGAACTATGAACTGGAAGTTATTTCTGTGTTCTGTGCTTTTTACAACTGGTCTTTTTTTTTATAATGAGACTATCCTTTCTATAGAGGTAAATTATGAAAGAAACTAATGACCATGATATTAGAGATGAAGTTGTAATTAAGAGGGATGACAATTCTGTTACTTTGGAATTCGTGATTCCTGCAAGCAGCGATTTTTTTGATGGACATTTTCCACAGTATAAGTTATTACCGGCTGTTGCTCAGTTTGAAGTTATAACACGCTTTTCAAGAAAATATTTTGGAACCCAGCGTTATGTTCCAAATATTAAACGAATCAAATTTTCTGCTCCAATTAAGCCAGATACAAAAATCCATCTGGAGCTTACTTTTAAAAAGGAAAAAGCTTCAGTTTCTTTTAATATGGCAGATGCAAATGTTGAAGGAAAGGTTTATTCTTCAGGCTCCTTTGCAGTATTGACAGAAGCCTAAGCCTGCCTGTATTTTAAAGGAGTTTAAAAATGATTATTTGTG
>JAILQA010000283.1 GCA_024699205.1 Treponema sp.
TTAAGAGACTTACAGATAAAATCTACCTGATCATTCGTAAGTTTTGCATACATAGGAAGAGTTATTTCATTATCTGAAATATATTCAGTAATAGGTAATGAAATATTGTTCTCTTTAAATACACTGAACAAATGGATAGCAGGATAATGAACACTAGTCTGAATTCCTTTATCTGCTAATTTTTGACGAACTAAATCACGGTATTCTTTATTAGAATCTTTTAAAATTACAGGCATTATATAATTGGAAACATATTCTGTATTACTTTTAAACGGAATTACAATTTTATTATTATCAGAAAGATTTGCTATAAATCTTTCTCTTATCTCAGCTCGTCGTTTATAATCTGCCTGTAATTTTTTTAATTGTTCTAATGCAATCGATGCACGAATATCATCAAAACGGAAGTTATATCCTAAATCAATAATATCATAAGAAGTTGCATGACCACTGGCACGCTGAAAACTCATAGTTGTCATACCATGAGACCGGATTAGACGACCACGTTCAGCATATATATCATTATTAGTTATAAGCATTCCACCTTCGCCAGTACTAATGTTTTTGTTTGAAAAGAAACTGAAACATCCAAAATCACCAATTGTACCAAGCTTTTTACCTTTATATTCTGATAAGGGGCCATGGCAAGCATCTTCAATAACTATTAGATTATGTTTTTTTGCAATAGACATAATTGAATCCATATCACAAGGAAAGCCTGCAAAATGAACGACTACAATGCCTTTTGTTTTATCATTAATTTTCTTTTCAATTTCTATAGGACTAATTGTCATATTATCTAATCCCACGAGATCACAGAAAATCGGTTTTGCACCAACATAGCGAATACAGTTTGCTGAAGCTGCAAATGTAAGAGAAGGACATAACACTTCATCACCAGGTTTGAATCCAGCAAGTATGCAAGCCATATGTAATGCAACAGTACAATTAGATACGGCGAGTGCGTGCTTTACATTCCAGAGTTCACAAAATGTTTTTTCAAGTTGTTCACATTTAGCACCTGCTGAAACCCACTTAGATTTTATCGTATCATAAGCTGCTTGTGCTTCTTTTTCATCAAAATTTACATCAAATAAAGGTATTGTATAGCTCATTGAAATTTCCTTACATTTTACTGTCAAGACTTTTACCTTTTTCTTCATGTTCAAAGTTAGGTAAAAACTCTTTTAATATTTGTACAATTTCTGCTTTAGTTGTATTTGTTTTTGAAAATGATATTTCAAGTTTATCAAAAAGATTTTGAATTTCTATAATAGGTCTTGCTTTTCTGTTTGTAACTACACCAAGCGATTCAAACTGTTTCATATCTGTCTGTTCTTCATCTGTAAAAAACTCTTCATATGCTTTTTCACCTGTTGTATCAGAATTAGAAAAATGAACCGGATATTGCTTAGAACCTTTTTTTAAATCTTCAGCTTTAGAAATTGCTTCTTCATCTGAATTGCATTCAAGAAGTTCATAGCCATTTTCATGTAAGAAATCAGTTGCAATTGAAGAAAAAGTTTTCATTTTTTTTTCCTCAAGTTTTGGAAAATAAATTTCTCGATTTTTTCCAAGCATACAGGCAAGCATACAAATTTGTCCGCTTTCCTTAGGACTTACAAAATATCTTCTGACATCGCTTGGAGCCGAAATAGGCTGGAGTTTTGAAAGACGATCTATAAATCCAGCCGGTAATGAACCATTAGAAAAAGCAACATTTGCAAAGCGTGCAGTTTTTACTGGAAACTTATCGGAATAAGCAAAAATAACATCTTCCATAATTCTTTTACTGGCTCCCATAATATTTACCGGGTTTGCAGCTTTGTCTGTAGAAACACAAAAATATTCTTCAGGGGGAAATTCCGAAAGTAAGTCTAAAAGTTTTTTTGCATTTAAAACATTGTTTTGCAAAAGTGCTTCAATTGAATATATATCTTTTTCGCTACGAACATGTTTGTGAGCACTAAAATTAGCAACTATATCAAATCCTCCGCGAGATCTGAACATTTTTTCAAAAACACTAGAAGAATAATTAATAGGATAGGGGATATAATCTTCTGGTACAAACATATCTTTTGTACTTCGTAAATCACGAGTTAATTCTGCAAGACCGTTCTCGTTTACATCAACCACAATTAAAGCCTTTGGTTTAAACTCAAGACAAGCTTTTATAAAAGAACTTCCAATACTTCCAGCTCCACCAATAACCAGCATAGTTTTATCTTTTATAGCTTTTGTAAGTTTTTCATAATTATTCTTAATATCATTATCAAAGAGGCTAGAATCGCGTTCAGTGACATATGTCGAAATAAATTGTTCTAAATTAATCATATCAACTTCCCATTATAATACTTTGGTAAAAAGAAAGAAAGCAATTCTTTGTTTAAAATTAAATGATTTTAAAATTTCTTTTTTTTCTGG
>JAILQA010000327.1 GCA_024699205.1 Treponema sp.
TCCAAAAGATTCTACAATGGATATTGTAAGGTCAATAAAGGATCCCCGGATTAGAATAATTGAAAATGAAAAGAATATGGGGATTGCATTCAGTAGAAACAGAGGACTGGAAGAAGCTTGTGGTGAATATATTGCGCTTATGGATCATGATGATTTATGTCCATTAAATAGATTTGAAATTGAATCAACTTTTTTAGATTCTCATGCTGATATAGATGTTGTTGGAGGAGCTTGTGCAATAATAGATGAATTTGACAATATTTTGAAAGAAGGAGGTATACCTTGGCATACACCTTTTAGAAATAAGGCCGAACTTATTTTTGTAGATACGGTAGCAAATGGTTCGGCGATGTTTAGAACTTCCTTTATAAAAAACAATAATCTGTCTTATAAAGATAATTGTCTTGGAATGGAAGACTATATGTTCTGGGTAGAAGCATCTAAATATGGAAAAATTACAAACTTAGATGACGTATTGCTTTTATGGAGAGATTCGCAGAATAATGAAACCAAAAAAAATATTGAAAATAAAAAAATCGAACGTGCTCAAAAATATTCAGAGATACAGGCAAAGGCTTTAGAAATAAATGGAATTTCCTTAACAGCAGATGAATTAAGTTTGTTCTGTAATGTATTTGCAGAAGGTAAAACAGAAAAAGAAACTTTTGAAACTCTTCAGAATGTTTATAAGGTTTTACAGAAAATAATGGCTCAGTCTGAAACTCAGGAAAATTCAAAAGAAATTAAACAGGCTTGTAGATTCCATTTCTTAAAAAGGGTGGGACACACTTTATTTGAATTTTAATTAACAAGGAAGCATTTATGTCCACCATATCAGCAATTATTTGTGTAAATAACAAAAAGTACGAGTTAAAAAAATCTCTTGAAAGTATAAGAGAACAGACTGTTTTGCCGGAAGAGATTATTGTCGTAGATTTTTCTTCGGATAATACCTGTAAGGATTTTTTGGATTCCTATACAGATTTAAAGGTAAAGTATATTCCCGCAGAAAAGAAAGATACAGAACCTTTTGACGAGATTTCCGCTTTTGAGACCGGTTTGAAATATGCTTCCTGTGATTACGCGGCTTTTATGGCTCCGGGAGATGTCTGGTCTAAAAATAAAATTTCGGTTACAAAAGACTTTCTGAGTAGAAAAGATTCTGATGTAATTATTTCTTCTTATGAAAAATATTTTGGGTTTGATAAGAAAAGTTTCATCTTAAAAGATTCTTCTGAATTTTCCTACGGCTTAAATTCTCTTTTTATGTTCTGGTATGCTCCTAGTGCTGTTGTAATAAAAAGAAAAGCAGCTATTGCCCTAAATGCCTTGTCTTCTTCAGATTTTGCAGGATTAAAAATAGGTGTAATTCCGGAATGTCTATCTACAATATTTTCCGGTGTGGACAGAGATTCCCTTATTATGGAAAAACTCTTTTGGGAAAAATTCTATCCAAGAATTAATGCCATGGATATTGTGCAGGAAGCGGCGCTGTTCTGTATAAAGCATTTTCAAAACGAAGTAAAATCGAGGGAATCACTCGCTTTGTTTGCAAAAACTGTGGAGCTTAGTCCTGAAGATGTTGTTAAGGCTGTTTTTGGGGCAGATGAATTTTCAAAATCAGGAGGTTTGTTGAATGCCGGTAATTCTTCTGTTTCTTCTTTGCAGCAGGAAAAATTCCAGCAGAATTATCTTCTTATGAGAAACTGGCTTGAGCTTAAGTTGTATGGAAGCTCAGTGGCTGAAAATCTAAAGAAAAAATCTGTTAATTCTGTTATCATTTTTGGTGCAGGAAAACATGGAAGCATTCTTTTTAATGATTTAAAAACATCTGATATAAAGGTGCTGGGCTGGTTGGATAATAATCCTAGAAGTTCTGACTTTTTAGGCTACCCAGTTTATACTCCGCTTGAGTTTTCTAAAAAGAATATCAAGGCTGATGGAATTATTATAACGCCATATCTTGATTATGATGAAATTGCTGAAGATTTATCTAGAATCGGATTGAAGAATTTAATTTCTCTGAAAGACATTGTAAGGTAAAAAAAATGGCTGAACTGATTCTTGATTTCTATAAAAACTCAGAAGCTTTTGGACTTTCAGAAGAAGAATCTGCTGTTGCAGCTTATATATACAAAAATTCTCCGAATGAAGATTACAACGAGCTTATAAAAAATGATAAATTTTACTTCATAAAATATACTTTCAGTGATTTTCGGCAGTCGATTCTACGATGGTATCCGTTTAAAAAGGATAGCTCTGTTCTTGAAATTGGAGCAGAGTACGGTGCTATTACTGGTGCACTTTGTGACTCCTGTGCAGAAGTTTTTGCACAGGAGGATTCTGCTTATAAAGCGCGCTGCATCTGCGACCGTTATTCAAGCCGGCAAAACTTAACTGTGTATGCAGGAAAGCTTGAAGATATTCAGTTTAATAAAAAGTTTGACTATATTATCTGCTTTAGAAAGCTTGAAGAAACTGAATCACCGGTTGAATACCTGAACTTCTTAAAAGGTTTATTATCTGCCGATGGCATTCTTTTAATCTGTGTAGAAAATCAATATGGCGTCCAGTATCTGGCAGGCAAAAAAGAAACTTATTCCGGCATTCCTTTTGACAGTATTGCAGGCTACGGTAACAGAAAATCTTATCGAGGTTATAACAGGGCAGCCCTTGAAAGAATTATCAAAAATTCCGCTCTCGGAGAGGGAGCATGGAAGTTTTATTATCCATTTCCAGACTATATTGCACCACGGGCAATCTTTACTGATGAAGGACAGCCTGAAGCTAATATGAGGGAAAGACTTTGCATTCTGCGTGATGATGTTTCGTCATACATTGCTAACGATGAAAATATTTTTATGGATGCAATAGACAACAAAGTCTTTTCTTTTTTGAGTAATTATTTTTTTGTTGAGCTTGCACAAAATCAGTCTGGGCTTTCAAATATAAAATATATGACTTTAAGTGCCGGCTACAGGGAAAGAAAACATTCTTTCGCGGTAATGATTCGCAGAGATGATGTTGTTCAAAAAAAATGTCTGTTCAGTGAAGCTGAAGCTTATGCACAGTATCTTTGTTCTATTGCTGAAAAGCTTTCTTTACGTGGAATCTCTGTTTTGCCAATGAAATATAAAGAAGGCTCAATTTATATGGATTTTGTTAAGGCACAGACTGTACAACTTTATATCAGACAACTTGTAATGGAACATGCAGAAAAAGAAAAAATCCTTGATATTTTTGATCGAATCTGGGAAGACATTTTAAAATCTTCAGATAAAAGCAATGTATGTGCCGTAGATACCGCAGGACTTGATGTTGGAGTAATTCTTAAAAATGCATTTATAGAGATGGTTACAATCAACAGCTTCTGGATGGACGGCAAAATTGTTTATTTTGATCAGGAATATGTAAGAGAGAATTATCCTGCTAAGTATGTGCTTTTTAGAAGTATAAACATGGTTTTTGGAGATATTCCGCAGATTGAATCTATTGTAAAACGTGAAGAAGTATTAAATAGATTTGAAATATCTGACAGGTTATGGAAATTATTCCTAACTTATGAAAATGAGCTTAGTGAAAAAGAAAATCCATGGCATAGATATTTCTATACTCAGCAGTTGGAGTTAAAAACTGTTCTTAAAAACCGCAAAAAGCTCTTGGAGGAATCTGAAAATGGCAGATGATATGAACAAAATCGGGCACTACAAGGTAGGTTACATCTGCGGAGTTTATGATTTGTTCCATGCAGGACATCTGGCAATTCTTCGGCGCTGTAAGGAACACTGCGATTACTTGATTGTTGGTATTAATTCTGATAATCTTACAGAAACTAGCAAAAAAAAGCGTCCTGTTATAAACGAAAAGGATCGTATGGATATAGTGGGTTCCATTCGTTATGTGGATGAAGTTGTGCTTGTAGATTTTCATAATCATTCTCCTGAACTTGCCTGGAGCCTCTATCATTTTGACGTTCAGTTTTGCGGTGATGATCATGAAAAAGAACTTCAAGTACAAAAAAAATGGCTTCAGGAACGCGGTTCAGACCTTGTGTTCTTTCCGTATACAAAAAGAGTTAGTACTACAAAACTAAGGCAGCAGTTAAAGAAATAAATAAAGGAAAAAGTGATGGAAGAAAAAATTGGATATATCAGCGGAATTTTTGATAATCTGAATGGAACTATTTATGACACCTTGCTATGGTGCAAGTCAAAATGTTCAAAGCTTGTTGCTGGTGTTTATTCAGATGCTCTTGCATGTAGGATTTTAGATAAACCTGTAGATTCTGAATATGAAAAAACTATTGCACTTCTTAAGCTTTTTCCTTGTGTTGATGAAGTTGTCGAAGTGAACTGGGAAAATATTACCATAGAATCAAGTTTTAATCAGATAAAATACAATGTCTGTTTTTACGGTTCCGATTATGGCATTAATTTTATCTCCGATAAGGATTTCTGCGCAAAAAATGGAATAGAATTTCTTCCTTTGCCGAATCAAAAAATCAAATTATTTAGTAATTCACTTAAAGTGCTTCTTGAAAACTCCTTTGACCGTGATATTGTACTGTTTGGGACAGGGAACTATTTTGATTTATATATGAAGGAATTTGGCTCACGCTATGTGCCTGCATATGCCATAGATAACAATAAAGAAAAATGGGGCAAATCTAAAAATGGAATCAAAATTTTCAGAATAGATAAACTAAAAGATAAATCTGAAAAGGTTCCGCTTGTAATTATATGCGTAAAAAATTATGAGCCGATTGTAGAACAGCTTAAGAATTTTGGAAATATTGATTATAGAACACTTTGCTGTAATGATGCTTTTGCAGTTTCTGATGAAGCCTCACTTGTTATAAAAGAAGAAGCTGCCTATATGAAGGAAGCACACCGTCTTCTTACAATTATTCTTGTTGAATTTGACCGCGTCTGCAAAAAGCACAATCTTAAATATTTTTTAAGCCAGGGAAGCCTTATTGGTGCAGTTCGACATCATGGCTTGATTCCTTGGGATGATGATGTCGATGTTGCAATGTTCAGAGAAGACTATAATAAACTCTGCAAAATCGCAAAAGAAGAATGGTCTGACAGAGATTTTGCATTTGTTCCGCCTGATAAAATGGGCAGAAATTGTTTCCATGATTTTATTTCCAGAGTTGTTTATACAAAGGAACACATAAAAACAAGTGTTTTTACTAAAAGCCAGAAGAGAATGTATAAAGAACTGCTTGATACGATCTGTCTGGATATTTACCTTCTTGATAACTGTTCAAAAGATAAGGCTGTTCACGAAAAACAGGCATTTAAAATTATGACCTTGTATGGTCTTGCAATGGGGCATAGAGCACAGCTTGATTTTTCAGACTACAAAGAACAGACTCCGTTTGTACAGAAGGCTATAAAAGGATTAACTTTTATTGGAAGGTTAATTCCACTTAAAGTAATTCTTTATGCGTATAAAAAATGTTGTGAAAAATACAGCAAAAAAAATAAGAATTCTAATAGTGTTTACGAACCTAATGGTCCACTTGCTTGTTTATATTATGACATGGATAAAGTTCTTTACGGAAATGGAGCTTACCTAAAGGTCTTCGAACATGATATAATGGTTCCAGAAAAATACGGAGAATTTCTAGAGGCTCATGGATATACAAATTATATGGAATATCCGCCGGGAAATATGCGAAAACCAACACATTCTCCAAAGTGTCGTGGAATAATGTATAATATTTAAGGGAATAATATTATGAACAAATTTACAACTGCCTGGAAGAAATCTCTTTATGTTTTCGACCACAAGCAGAAACGAAGGCTTGTTTTTCTTACTTTAATTCTTTTCATAGAAGTTTTCTTTGAGCT
>JAILQA010000367.1 GCA_024699205.1 Treponema sp.
TGGTAGTGGAAACAGCACAAATAGTAACACTTCTGAAATAAAGACAGAAAACGAAAGCAGAAAAGTGGATAAACTATACATCATTTCAAAAATGTAACCATTTTAAATATCAGAGGTAATAAGAGCATATCTTGTGTCTCCTGTCAAAACTGGAGCTGGACTTTTAAAGAGTGTTATCCCATTTCCACCTTTATCAATGGTCACTTTTAATTCCGGATAAAATTTTTGTTTTATTTCTTTGATATTTTCAATGATTCTGAAATAACTAACATTTTCCTGATTTTCATTCTTCGCATCATCTACAGGATTAAACTGTTCAACAAGTTTGTTACGCGAAATAAAAATTGGTTCTGTAATTGAATTATTTCGATAAACAAGCCAGGCATAAATATCCTTTCCAATAGCCGAAGAAATTGATTTATAAACTGTATAATTTATTGGAACTGCGTGTTTTTTACAAAAAGCGGCAAATTCAGGTGATAAAATAATTTTAAATGCAAAAGACTTTTTATTTTCTGTTCCGTCATCTGCTTCCTTGTACTGTACTCCTTCTGTAAAACGAATATTACCTGTAGAATGAGTTGTTACAAAAATATCCTGCTTTGGATACTCTCCTTTTTCGTATAAACCGTCAAAAAGATATGCAGATTTCAATTCTGTAACCTTTTGTGTAAAAGAAAAGGCTGCATTACTAAAACATTCCAACTGCTCCTTTATGTCTTTACCTCGTGATTTTGGCAGCTGCATTTCGTTCAGCAAATCAGATAATTTATCATATTCCAGAAGAACTGAGCCGGTTCTATTTTTTTCAAGTACAGCATGAGTTGTTAAAACGCTTAAAAGAAGGCGACCATAACGGCCAAAAGGAACATTTGTAGGCGATGTAAGTTTGAGGGTAATGCCGTTACTTCCCTTTCTTTCAAAAACTGTTTTATTGACGTTTCTAAAAGGCAGAGAAGCAGTTGTAAAAAGTGCCGGGAGATAGGCCAGATACTGCTGTTGATCAGGCTTTTCAATGTCAAAAAGCTCGCTGTCCGGATTATCTGCTGGAATGAGTTCTTGTTCCTGTTTTTTAATATTTTTTTTCATTTTGCTATCCCCAAAATTTGCCCTCAGACGCTTTAAAAGGCCTGTTTTAACGTTTTTTTTAGATTTTTTGAGTTTTTATATTATGATACCCAAAAAAATCATGTTTTTATGCATTTAACGTTACAAATCCGTCTTCGATTTTTATTTTTCCCTGCTGTTCCATTTCTTCAAGAAGCTTCATGCCGAGTTTCAGACAGTCTGTAAGACTCATACTGTGCTGTGTACTGTAAAGTTTCCATTTTTTCTTAAGGCTGTTGGGAATAACTAAAGACACATATCCAGGTTTATCATCTGCAGAATTAGTTACAGTTTTGAAATCCTCCCCTACTCTGCTTTCGTTTTCTGTCTTTATTTCAGAAGTGTTACTATTTGTGCTGTTTCCACTACCAAGTCCTGAAATTGCGGTCATAAGATCCTGCATCTGATTTTCTGAAGCAAGTTCTGCCTGCTTCTTTTTATCTTCAATTGCTGACTTTTTTGTTACAGGCATTTTTATCTCCTATTCGGCAAGTGCCTTTGCAATAGTTTTCAAAACATCCAGAGTTTCTTTTTTTGTGTTTGTAGCAGCCTGATCCTGAGGTGCAACTTTAATTTTTTGAGATTTACTGAATGCCTGGTCGGTTGGAAGTGTGAAAAACTGAACTCCAGACATGTTCATGCTCTTAAATTTTGCAAGATTATCATTCTGCTGGGCAATTCGTGCGTCATATCCGTTCAAAACAATCTTTGAAAGAACCGGTTTTTCACCAAGACGCATATCTTTTTTGATTTGACCAAGATTATTTGTGAAGATTGTAAGACCGTCCACACTAAACTGATTAAGCTGAAGAACAGGTACTACTTCATCACTTGCAGCAAAGCATGAGCGTTCGATTGCTCCCAGGGCTGGTGATGTATCGATTACGCAGAAATCAAAAATTTTTGAGAGTTCCGGGATAATGTCATCGGCAATATGATAGGGTTGCTTTGTTGCTTCTGCTGATTCCTGATAGGAACGGAGAGTTCCACCAAGACCTGCTGTTGGAAGCAGAAAAAGATTCGGAGAAAAAGTCTTTGAAATACACTGACCTAAAGGAGCTTTTCCTGTGAGTGCATCAGAGAATTCGTATTCAAGTTCATTTGGTCCAATCCAGTCAGAGGCATTTCCCTGAGGATCAGCGTCGATAAAAATAACTTTGTGATTTTTTGCAAGCTCAAGGGCAACTGCAACGCTGACACTTGTTTTGCCAGTACCGCCCTTTTGAAGCGCAAAGGTAATTGTTTTCATTTTGTCCCACCCAACTTATTTATATTTGTATTATAACTAGCTTTTAGTGAAATTGTCAAATTTTATATAAAAAATAGTTGCAAAATAGTGAAAGTATAACTAATATAAAACTAAAAAGGGATTAGTAATTAGTGAAAACACTAAAAATGCACTATAAAATTTCAGTTTTTAAAACACGCTCAAGAATTGATTTTGAGAAGCTTTTTAGAAAAAAACGTGTTACATTATCGAGTAGTTATAAAGTTGCTTTAGAGCCTTCTGTCAGCGTTTTGGAGGGAGTGAGAAAAATGGCGGGGTAGGGGAGTGAAAGAAAAATTAATGCACTAATATTTAGTTAAGAAATAGCGAATTAAATAAAAAATAGTTAAAAGAAAACTAAAAAATAGTTATATACT
>JAILQA010000369.1 GCA_024699205.1 Treponema sp.
TGCCATAAGAAAAATGCAGCCACAAAGATGGATTTCCTGGAAGCGAAACTGTGTTATATTTTACACCCAATGCAAAACCCGCTGGGACAAAAGTTGCATCGTTTTCTTCTTTTGACCTTATGATTGAACCTGCATGTAAGCTAAAATTGTCTGTAATATCAGCCGCCAGCATAAATGAATTATAAGTAACTGCAAGGTCATATTTATTGCCAGATTTCCAATCTTCAAAATCAAAGGTAATTGCATAATCAAAAGTCAGTTTTTTAAGATTACGTGCCAAATCTTTTCCTATGATTTCCAGACCAGCTTCCTTAAAACCGAAAATCATTTCCCGCTCACTAGAAGTGCTTTTTGCCAATCTGTCCAGATTCAAAACTGCATAAGTTGAAGCAGATAAATCTATACCACAAAGAGGTTCAAGCATAAGATCTAAAAGCGGTTGAGTACGAATATTCATCAACCCCTCTGCAAGCTTTTCAACCTCATTAAAAGTGAGCGTTTCATCAAGACCAAAGGAAATAAAATCCTTAGGTTGGCAAATAAAGTCAATTTTTGAGGTAAGAGTATCTGCATTAATATCATCGTAAATCTGACCGTCAGAACCCCAAACTGAATTGACATTTTTACCTGCCCAGCTGCCTTTTACAGCAAGCTCCATCACATCATTCTGATAAGTCAGACGAAGAGCACCAGCAAGAACCGATGAATCAAAATCAAGGCCTGTTCCAAAAGTTGAAAGTCCATGAACTTCAAACTTAAAGGCAGTTAAAGGATTTGCAAAAAAATAAAGTGAAGCTGCATTTATATTGTCTGTATTATAGTAGAAAAGTTCTTCCGCTGTAGTTTTACTTCCAAACGAAGCAACTGCACGGTAATCTTCACCAAATCTAAAATCAAGCAAATCATACATACCATAAGTTCCGCGCATCATAGAAAAAGCAGCAAGAGCATTGATTTTTACATCTCCAAATCTTTGCAGCTTTTTACCGTTTGAAATTTCAGTAAAACCTTTTCCAACATCAAGCCAGCGGTCAAGAACATTGTAAATTCCAGTGAACTCGCTCATTCCATTTTCTTTTAAGCTTCCATAACCAAATTTAACATTTAAATAAGGGGTACTAATACCAAATCCAAGTTTATTCAAAGCACCTACCCCATTATCATTCCAGGTATAAATTGGACTGAATATCATAGAAGCCAGCCCCTGGAATCCATCTCCCCAGGTAACTAAAGGAACATTTGCCCCAAAGCTGTCTGTCTGATAAAGGATTTTGTCAAACTTCCAAAGACCAATTTCTGCATCCAGATGGAAGGTTTTTGAAATATCACCCCAGAACCACCAGTTTGCATTGGACAGCAAATGCTGATTATCTATTTCATAACCAGATTTTTCTCCTGTCGCAACATCGCGGATTATTGCATTTGTTTTACTGGTTACTTCTACCCACAAGCCTTGCAAAACATTTGCCATTTTTCCGTTTCCGCCGCCTTCTGCAGGAGCTTGTTCAGAAATTGCCTCTGTCAAATCAGAAGATAAATCAACATAAAAAGTATCGTCGCCCTCTGCACCAGAAGCAGCATTTCCATCTTGATCAGCCCCATCTTTATCCTCTTTCAGGTAAAACTCTACATCATCAAAATTACCCCAGTTTCCTGCATTTGTATCCAGATAAATACCTAAAGTAACCTGATTTTTAGAAACAGGAACTTCGACCTTATACTGCTTCCAATTGAGCCAGCCGGTATTTTCAATTTTTGTCGAAAGTTGTTTTTTACTTCCATCAAAGTTTGCTGCAAAAAGACGGATATCATTTTCTCCTCCGCCGCCCATTGCCCAAAGAGTAAAGATATAAGTTCCGTTATCAATTCCTTTAAAATCCTGAGTAAGAGCAGACTTAAAGCCCTGACCAAGCCAGTATTTATAAGTCCATTTTCCTGTATGGGAATTGCTCTTGTTATTTTCTACAAAACAAGCTGTATCCGAACCATTAAGCTTCCATTTTCCAAGCTTACCGCTTTCCCAGGAATTGTCTTCCACAAGATTTACCCGCGAACTGATTTCAACCTCAGCATTTACCTTATAATCTGAACCAGAAAGGGAACCAATCAGATTCATAAATCGAGGTGTTTTTTCAGAAGCCCAATCGTGTTTTTCCCAGGAAACAATTACATTATTTTCCTTATCATTTGTATAAACAACTTTAACCATTTTAGGAAGAATTGGATCCACTCCTGGCATAGTTGTGATTTTTAAAGGATCTGCCATATCATAAGGAATAAAACCGTTGCCATTTTTGGCTGAACCGCCCCATTTATTTGTAACAGCCCCACGATTATTTCCATAAACAAGATTCCAAACGGCCAGCGAAGGAAGAGCCTTGCCATCAAAATCAAACATACATTGATTTTCCCAGGTATCGCCTTCTGTCTTAGAAAGCCCAGCTCCTTCTACAGGAATCCAGGCAGGCTCCCAGTAGAAAACACCAATTCCACCCTTTACGGCCGCTACAGTTGCAATTACATCACGAACAGCAGTTGCCTGCCCCTGAACAGAAGGAATGTAACCATCATTATCACCTGAATAAACCATAAATACATTGCCCTGCTCATCGCCATCTTCTTTTGTAAAAGCATAAGCTGTTTCCATAACCGCCATTTCTTTGCCATAGCGTTTTGCAAGATCTGCCATATTTCTCTTTAAATCTGTACAAGAACCATGCCAGTAGGTATAAAAAGACAAGCCGATTATATCAAAATCAACTTTTGCCTGAGTAACTGGATCAAAAACCGCACGATACAAATCATTATTTCCGCCATCAGCCAGATGAACAATTATTTTAATCTTTTCACCACTTCCCTGAGCAGCTCTTACACCAGCCGAAGCAGATTTTAATAAAGTTGTAAAACCTTTAAAACCGCCAACCTTTTCTCCTGAATTTCCCCAGATTTTTCCAAGAGGCCACATAAAACCATTGTTCAATTCATTACCAATTTGAACAGCATCTGGACGGGCTCCAGCTTTTATAAAAGCTTCAAGTGATTCCTGAGTAAACTTTTCTACCGCCGCATTAAGTTGTTTTTCATTAAGATTCTTCCATTCTGCCGGCATTGGCTGTTTTCCCGGATCTGCCCAGGTATCTGAATAATGAAAGTCCACAAGAAGTTTGAGACCTGCGTTCTTTGCACGAAGCGCAAGTTTTGTATCTACATCAATGTTATTGCTTCCACCACCATCTTTCGGATTATTCCACACACGAAGCCTAACCCAGTTGACGCCATTATCAGCAAGAATTTTAAATAAATCTTCTTCCTGCCCCTGTGCGTTATAATATTTTCCGCCGTTTGCTTCAATTTCATACAGAGAACTTATGTCTACACCCCGCATAAAATCTTCAGAAAGCCCTTCGACTGCTTCAACCAGAATATTCTGGCTGACACCTTCTGCCGCCGAGTGAGCACTTGCAAATAAAGAAGCATTCGTCGTAATGAAGCAGAAAATACAAACTCCCAAAAATAATAAACTTTTTCTTTTCATCGGATTCCCCTTAATGGTTATAAAAAAAATCTTGATATCGTGTAATCAACACGTGTCACTTTTATATATTATAAGGATAAACCCGAAATATCTATCTGTCAAATTTATTTTTTGGATTTTTATGATAAAATTGGAATTAGAATGAACCTGCTACTGCAACTGCGCAGGCTACGGTACATACGCTGAATAGCAAATGCGTTAAAAAAAACAGTCCCACAGGACTGTTTTTTAGCATTTACCTACTTTTCGTTCGACCGATTTATCGGTCGCCGTAGGCTGCACTGTAGCGTGCAACCCACTTCGTAAGGAATACGATAACTAGAAACTTCCAGCTACAGCTACAGCGCACGCTACGGTGCAGCCTACCATAGGGTTGTTACCCATTCCCATAAAGCCCATCATTTCTACGTGTGCTGGAACTGATGAAGAACCTGCGAACTGAGCGTCTGAGTGCATACGTCCGAGAGTATCAGTAAAGCCGTAAGAAGCTGGACCTGCAGCCATGTTGTCCGGGTGAAGTGTACGACCTGTACCACCACCAGAAGCTACAGAGAAGTATTTCTTACCAGCAAGTAAGCGTTCCTTCTTGTAAGTACCTGCAACTGGGTGCTGGAAACGTGTTGGGTTTGTTGAGTTACCAGTGAGAGAAACATCAACATCTTCGTGCCACATGATTGCAACACCTTCGCGAACATCGTCAGCACCGTAGCACTTAACGATAAGGCGGTCTGGGTTAGAACCATAAGGAATCTCTTTTACAACTGTAAGAGCCTTGTCTGTTCCTTCACCGTTGAAATAGTCAAACTTTGTCTGAACATAAGTAAAGCCGTTGATACGAGAAATAATCTGAGCAGCGTCTTTTCCAAGACCGTTCAAAATAACGCGAAGCTTGTTCTTGCGAACCTTGTTAGCGTTAGCAGCAATCTTAATAGCACCTTCGGCAGCAGCAAATGATTCGTGTCCTGCAAGGAAGGCAAAGCACTGTGTTTCTTCAGAAAGAAGACGTGCACCAAGATTTCCGTGTCCAAGACCAACTTTTCGGTCATCAGCTACAGAACCTGGAAGACAGAAAGACTGAAGTCCTTTACCGATGTTTGCAGCAGCTGTAGAACCGGTTTTGTCACCAGTTTTTTCTGCTTCTTTAATTGCAATTGCTGAGCCAAGTACATAAGCCCATTTTGCATCTTCAAAACAAATCTGCTGTGTTTCCTGACA
>JAILQA010000384.1 GCA_024699205.1 Treponema sp.
AGTTGCAAAAGCAATTGAATCTGATTTAAGTATTTTCCTGCGATTTACTAAAGCACCAATTATTGCAATTACCGGGAGCAAGGGAAAATACTTAAATCAGATTCAATTGCTTTTGCAACTGCAAGATATTCGTTTCCATCATATTTAACGGCCGGATTTTTTATGACACAATCTGCATTTGCAAAATCTTCGATTCTATGTTCGCCAAGTCTGTAGGAAAGACGGGATTTATCAAGAGAAGCATCATTCTCCAAAGCATCTACAGTAGACTGCAACTGGGCCTGAGTTTTTTTGTCTGTTACCAGTACATATGCACCCTTTTTAAGAAAAAAACGAACGGCTGCTTCACCGCCACCATTCAATCCCAGCCCCATTATCGTGATATGTTTGTCTTTAATATCCTCAATAGATTTAAAAATACAGTCAGCTGGATAAGAATGTGCCATAAAAACCCCTTAGCTTAAAATAAAGCCCTTAAATAAAAAAAGCCTTCCACTTTGGGAAGGCTGGCACTGCCGGGAACCAGAATCGAACTGGCACGTCGATCGCTCGACACAGGATTTTAAGTCCTGGGCGTCTACCAATTCCGCCATCCCGGCAACTTGATATATAATATCTTAAACAAGATTTTTATACAAGTATTAAGAATAAAAAACCTTACCACGAATCTCTATTTATTTTGTATCTTGTGAATAAACTTTTAAATAAGGGTTTTCCATGAAATATTGCAAAAGTGAAATAAAATCCTGAGAATCCGCACTTTTAAGCAGTTTATACTGTTCCAGATAAAGAAGTACATCCTTTTGATAAGGCAGGAACTCAAGCCCTTTTTGAAGCAGTTTCGCAGTTCCAGCATTCGTTCTTGCAGAGGTCATTTTTTCGCTTATCCAATTATCCTTTATTTTTTGCACAGTCTGATTTATAAAATCATCTGAAAAAGCCATATCCAAAGCAGAAATAATATTTTTATAAGCATCTTCAGCCTGAGCTTTTGTACTGACATTTTGAAAAACTATTCCAGTAAAATCCGTCTGCGAATTTAACGGAATAAGAGAAAACTGAATCTGAGGAATCATTTTTGACAGATATAAAAGAAGAGCTTCAAACAAAACAAATTCTGGGGCACTTTTGGGTGGAATTTTAAGAACATAAATTGCCGGATCAGTAAAATCTGTTGTCGGAATAAGAACAGATGGCATAGGCGCATTTTTGTCCAGCAGTGGATTTGCAAAAAATTTATGATTTACCTTAACATACAGTTCATTTTTATTTTTTTCTGGAAAGTCTGCGGATAAATCTACAAAAGAGCGTCTTTCACCTGCGTTATTCAAAAGTCCAAAAGTATTTTCCGCAAGTTCAAAATAATTAGAATCAAAATTTCCAGTCAAAATCACAGAGTACCTGGAAGCATCCAAAAATTCCTGATATTTAGCCAGAATTCGCTGATAAGTAATATCCGTTAAAATCTCATTTTCTGTGTTATAGATTCTGGTTATTGCCGCATTTGTATAAAGCTTTTTTAAGGTGGCATAATATAATTGGCTTACCGCTCCGGCATTTTCAATTCTTTTATTATATTGAACATAAGCAACCGCCCTGTCTGCTGACGATGGAATTACTTCTCCATAAACAATCGCATTTGCTATTGCCTTACAGCAGGAATAAAAATCCGTTTTTTCGCATTCAAGACAAATAAAACTGGAGCAGAGATTACATTCATAATCAACCTTTGGAGAACCAATAATATTCATTTGAAGCTGTTGTTTATAAATCTCTTTCTGAATGTTTTCCGTAAGAAGATTTATCATAACTTCCTCAAAGCCATCTTCATCAGCAGAATTTAACCGTCCACCTTCCACTGAAAGCAGAATCGCTACCTCCGAACCAGTGCCATTATATTTTGAAAAGAGAGAAATCCCGTTACTGAGATTATGAATTTTTACAGCTTCCGCATTTTTCTGGAAATAATCATTATCATCATTTACTTCTCTATCCGGACGCTTCCCCGCAAGATAATTTGAATTTTCTGCAGCTGTAAAGTTCTTTTTTACCTTATTTTTAACGGATTCATACATTTTCTGATTATACCAGAAGGCATTCGCAGAATTAATTTCTTCAAAACCCGCCTTTTTATAGTCATTTTTGTATTTTTTATATTCTTCAGAATTAATCAGAATAAAAACAAAAGGTTCTTCTGCCACCAAAAGTGGAGTAATCTGCTCAAGCTGCAAATCTTCTATTTTGTTATCTTGATAATCCATCATGGAAGTCAGGATGCAATTGTTTTTGTTTATAAAGGGGATTTCATCAAACTGCAA
>JAILQA010000396.1 GCA_024699205.1 Treponema sp.
TATGATTTCCTCCGTTATATGAAATAAATATGTAAATTATAAAAAGGATAAATCTACTAATCAATAGGAAAGTTCAACTATACTTAAAAATTTTTGTAAAATTAAAAGTTTTTTGAGAATCGGAAAATCAAATGAAAGATGATATAATAGAAAACATGGGAAAAATTAAAATAATAAAAGGCGATATTACAAAACTAAGCTGCGACGCGATTGTAAATGCAGCTAATTCCAGCCTGCTCGGTGGCGGCGGAGTTGATGGGGCAATTCACAGGGCGGCAGGTCCAGGGCTTCTGCAAGAGTGCCGTACACTTGGCGGCTGCAGAACAGGTCAGGCTAAGCTTACTAAAGGGTATAATTTACCGTCGCGCTTTGTCATTCACACCGTGGGACCGATTTATTATGAACATAGTCCGGAAGAGGCTCGTGAACTTTTGACTGCGTGTTATGAGAGTTCTCTTAAGCTCGCTCGGGAAAAGGGGCTTAGGACGGTGGCCTTTCCGCTGATTTCGGGTGGGGTTTATGGATATCCGCAGAGAGAGGCTATTAGGGTTGCGGTTGAGAATATGAAGAAGCATGTTGAGGAGTTTGAGGAGCTTACGCTGGTACTGTTTGGGGAGCGGGAGTTTGGATTTGCGGGGGAGGAGTATGCCTCTTACATCGTAAATAATTCAATCACAAGTTCGCAATCTTGATTTATTGTAACTTTATGTTTTTCAAAATTGCCTGGGACGGATTTTCCATTGTAATTGCTGAAACTAAATGGTTCTTTTGGAATTCCGATTAGGTTTGAATTGAGTTTGTTGTCGTTATTCAAATCCTGATAAATACTGAATGCAAATTCTCCGTAAGGAAGCTCAAGGACAGTTTCAATTTCAGCGGAAGAGGTTTCTAAAATAATAGTTTTATCTGCTGAATGATTTTTAAATGACTCCTTTGAGTAGTTTATGCTAAGAACAACCTTTCCTTCATTGACCTTTACATTCTTGATTTTTATTTTTACTTTATTTGCAAAAGCGAAAGAAGAAATCAGTAAAAGCGCGAAAATTGAAATAATTTTTTTCATATAAACTCCTAGAATTTTCCAAAAAGACACTGCGCATAAACTTTTTTGCCAATAATTGTTATTGACTGCTTTGGGCAGGAATTGACGCACCTGTAACAAATTGTGCAGTTTGAGCCTGTAAACTTTGCTTTTCCGTTTTCAATTTGAATTGAACGGGTTGGACATTGTTTTTGACATAAACCGCAGCCGGAGCATTTTTCTTCAGCTAACTTAAAAGCATGGCGATGTTTTTTTGCCGCATTCAGAAACCAAAGCCTCTGTCCCAAAAGTCCTGCAAGCAGATTGTAAAAATGAAGTCCTTCCTGCGGATATTTTCTGATTTGAATGAGTTTTGCCACGTGATTTATTTTTTCTTCTGCGTTTTTGATTATCGCCTTGTTTTGCTCAAAATTTTTTTTAAGTAATTTTACGTCAGCCACAGTGTCTGGCATTTTGAGATGCAAGCCACCAAGAATATTTGCGCCATATTTTTTTAGGAGCCTTGCTCCACAGCCACTTCCGTCTCCGCTAAAAGCCCCCATTGTCGCAATCAGAAAAATATTTTTGCCCACAAAAAGTGAACAGTTTTCCTGAATAAATTCTTTTACAATAAATGGAATGTTGCTAAAGTGCACTGGATAGGCCAATATGAATTCTTCGGACTCTTTTATCAGCTGGATTGCATTTTCACTTTCAATAGATTCAATATTCCCGCTTACTAATGCTGATGACAAAAATTCCGCACAATGTTTTGTGTTTCCGTTCCCGCTAAAATAAATAATGTTCATTCTGATCTTTCTTCATCCAATTCTTTACAATTAAAAATAGTTATAAAATCGTGTAGTTTTGATTTCCAGTTACAGTCGTATTTTACATTTTTCATTGTGGCAAGTGAGGTAAGGCCGTGAATGTATGCCCAGAGGGAAATGACAATATCATTTCGCTTTGCTGCGTTGATTTCATTGGCAATTAAAATCTGATTAACAAGATTCTTGAAAATTTCGTAGGGCTTATAGTTTTTTTCTGAATCTGCGTTCTTTGTCAAATCAAGATTTATGTTTGCCTGTCCGAATAAAAAGTGATAGTAATTTGGATTATCCACAAAGAACGAGAAATAAGTTTTTCCAAGCTCTTCAAGAGGATTTGATTTTTTTGAAGAAGAGTCAATTGTTTTTTGCAGTTCCGCCGAAAACTTTTCGGTTATATATTTTTGCATTTCTTCAAGAAACTTTTCCTTATTCTCAAAATGACTGTATGGCGCCTGATGAGAAACATTACATTCAATGGCAAGCTTCCGTAATGAAAAAGTTTGAAAGCCTTCTTCCGAAACAAGTTTAATTCCAGCTTCAAGAAGTTCAGTTTTTAAATCTTGATGGTGATAAGTTGATTCTTGTTTTTGCATGTTGTATCCTCTGTTATCTTGACAGTGTCAATATAGTGTTTAAAGTTGACAGTGTCAAGATAAATTTTATAAAGGAAGTTTTTATTTAAAGATAAAATTCATAATTTAATGAAGCTATGAAAAAGGTGAAAATTTAAATTACAAGTTTAATGAATTATATTTGATAATAAATTAAACTGATTTTACAAAACACAAATTAAAGTCGCTGGCCATATGATGGTAGGCTTTTCTGCCAAACGTGGATGCAAAGTTTTCAAGCGAGGCTTTCCCTTTCTATATAAATTAAGGAAAATAAAAATGAACTACAAGAGATTTCTATTTGACTTCATGTAGATAACTAATCTGCGTGGAGGATTAAATGAGTAGAAGTTACAAAAAGCACATGGGCGGTTCTTACTGTGGAGGTTCTGATAAGTATTCACGGTCTGTTTATCATCGAAG
>JAILQA010000426.1 GCA_024699205.1 Treponema sp.
GACTTCAAGCTTTGAAAGTTCTGCTGATAAGGCTTTCCGAAAGGAGAGTAAGAACGATGAGAAAACAAGAGGTCAAGCTACTTTATACGATAATGAGTTAACCAAGTTAAGTGGAGAAATACTAGATCTTCGTAAGGAGATCAAGGATTTGACTACTGCAGTGAATACATACGAAAATATGCTCAAAGATTTGGAGCAGAATCAAGACACTAGAGATAGGTATAATGAATTATCGCAAAATTTAGCAACAAAAAAATCTGATGCAACAAGTTTAAAAGCGAGCATTGAAAAAGTAAATCTAAACACAAGTCTTCTTGATCAGTACTGGATTATGTGCGCCTTTCCTAGCATTCTTTCTGCCTTCAAGGATAAGTGTGCCAAGTTGAGTAGAGAGAAAGAAAGATTACGCGATGAATTCATTATACCTATCTCTAGTGTCTTGATTCTGTTCCAAATCTTTGAGCATATTTTCATATGTATTCACTGCAGTAGTCAAATCCTTGATCTCCTTACGAAGATCTAGTATTTCTCCACTTAATTTGGTTAACTCATTATCGTATAAAGTAGCTTGACCTCTTGTTTTCTCATCGTTCTTACTCTCCTTTCGGAAAGCCTTATCAGCAGAACTTTCAAAGCTTGAAGTCAGGTCTACGAGTTCATCAAAATATTTAATATCAGAATATTTATCAACAAGCATTTTCAATGCTTTTGGTCCATCAAGCACATCGAGCCTAGACTCGCCTTTGAACATCGAGAAATGTTGCATTTCAGCATCAAAGCAACGAGTTATCAATCTTCTTCCATCTGGTGACAATCTTCCATCAGCAGTATCTTCCGTGCCTTTGAACTTTATGTCGCTTACATCAAAGTAATCATCGCCTTTTTTAGTAATGACAAACAATTTTTCCACAGACTTACGCCCATCATGATCAAAGACCATCTTTACTCTAAGATTGGCAGATTCACCTACTTCGAGTTTAGACTTCCTCATTTCTGAGAAATTATCTAATGCACGGCTTTTCTGGACGTCATCAGTATTTGATATGTCGAGTAACCACTGAAGAGCTTCAAAAAAAGTAGATTTTCCATCACCATTATCACCAATGATCAGTGTTAGACCATCTCCGAATTCAAAAATATTTTCGTTACCATAATAGCTTCGAAAATTTTCTATTTCTATCCTACGTATTATCATAGTTTCTTTTTAAGTAAGTCATTTACAGTATTATATATCTCTTTTTCAGACATACCTTCGCTTAGTCCTTCAACAATAGTTGCTACAGCTCTAACAATCGCATTATTAGAGCCAAGTGCACATTCTAGAGACGAAATCTCAGAAGGTTCATATTGGGCGTACTCCATCAAATCCTCGTCAAGGAGAACTGCCTCAAGAATTTTGTTATAATTCTCATTGTGTCTTTTACTTCTCGCCATAGTTATGTTATTTTTGGAATTAATCTAAAAGTGGTACATTATAGAAGTTTAGAACCTCTTCTAATTCTTTATAAGAATAGTCAAGGTTTTTTGATAATGAAGCAAAATCTCTTACTCTCTTTAACTCAGAAAGTATAAGTTTTCGCTCCATTTCATAGTCAGCACAATCTGCTCCAATATCAGGAACAACCACAAGATCGTGAATATATGCATATTTTTTATCCTTATGTGTTCTGAGAATACGACCTCTACGTTGTATAAACTGACGTGGGTTTCCAGTACTTGCACAGAATATCGCCATTTCACTCCTTGGCACATCCACACCCTCATCAAGACATTTCATTGATGTCAAAACCTCAAGGTCGCCATTTTCAAAATCTTCAAGGATGGATTCTCTATTCTTCTGTCCTGAAACAAACTTCATCACAGTTGTTGTTTTGCTGACATTCATTACTATCTGTGTATATTCATCAATTAGTTTGTCTGCTTCAGCATCATCTACAACTTCGTCCGAACTATCGTAAACATCAGCAACAGAATCTGGTTTAATGCCTTCTGGAACATATACCAGGGTATATTGGAGATTCCCTTTTTCCTTATAACGCTCCTCTATGATGCTTTTGAACGCTTCTTGTTTGTTCCGCGCTTTATGAATAATACGTCTTCTCTTTAAGAGGAGAGCTCTAACAATCTCATCATTAAGGTCAAGATGCCCACCGTTATACCTGTAAATCTTACCAAGCTTTTGGGATATTTCCATATAGTTATACATTTCGTCATCGCAAAGTCGTACGACATGGGGGAAATAGTAATACTTGCAAAGAAAATTCTTCCTAATAGCT
>JAILQA010000342.1 GCA_024699205.1 Treponema sp.
ATGGAACGGAGGCGCGATTTATGAAAATTGAATTCAAGGAAGCGGTTGCCTCAGACGCAGAGCTACTTATAGAAATTTACAATTCCGCTTTTTACAAGGATTTTATCAGATACGGCGAGTGTCCGGCTTATGGAAGAAGTCTTGAAGAGATGCAGTTGTCTATCCTTGACTTTCCCAAGTTTGTGATTTTGTGTGATGACGAGCCGGTTGGCTGCATTTCGTGTAAGGCTGTGGAAAACGGGGTTTATGAAATTGGCTGCCTGTGTGTTAGGCCGGACTATCAGGGAAAGGGGATCGGGACTTCGGCTGTGGCATTTGCAAAATCGCATTATAAGGATTGGAAAAAGCTTACGCTGATAACTCCTGTGGATAAAGAAGAAAATGTCCGCTTTTATATGAAAAAGTGCGGCTTTAAGATTGCAACGACTGAGATGGATGGAAGCGTGAAGGTTGTAAGGTTTGTGTTGGAGAGATAAGGGTACGGGGATGATGGAGCTTGGAAGGGTGAAAAATCAAGAAAAACATATAAATCCAATAAATTACTTGAATTATATGTTTAAAAAACCAACAGGTATCTTTTTTTATTATAAAAAGTCATCGGTCTGGTATAATTTGGGACTTCGTTAACATATATATTTGAATAAAATCTAAAAGTATATGTTAACATGGAGAAAGTTCTTCTTTTTTGTGTGAAAAATTACATATATTTTTCATATTTCTGCCAATTTATATGCTTTTTTCGAAAATCCGTAAGCCGAAGCTTCCTTCTCAAATAAATCATTGGAATATGTGGCTGAAAAGAATTACCCGGAAGGTACTTTTACAAATGATAAATAGAAAAGATATGATATAATGATTTAAAAATGGAAAACATAATTCTGAATACATGGATAGAAATAATCACTAAGCAATTTATAAAAAGCTAGCTATAGGAAACAATATGGATACAGAATGGTCAAATAAAAACAAAAAGATGCAGACTCTCATTTCGAAGGAAGCGACTTTTGCTGATGGAATAAAAGTTCTTCTTGAGTTGCGCGCCGAACTTTTGGAGCAGATAACTTCTATTGTAAAGACTTTTCCACCTGTGGCTTTTCATCAGATGCCTTTTGGTGTGGGAGATGGAAATCATCACTCTACCCTAGCCTGGTCGCTTTGGCATATTTTTCGTATTGAAGATATCGTTGTGCATACGCTGATTTTGAAAGATGCGCAGATTCTTTTTAGAGACAGTTGGTTAGACAAAACTAACAGTCCAATTATCACAACAGGCAATGAACTTGACGGCGACGCGATGATTGAGTTTTCAAAAGCCCTGAACATCAAAGCAACTTATGAATATTGCAAGACTGTGATGGAGTCTACGAATGAAATGCTGGTGGGGTTGAAGTTTGAGGATTTGAAGAAAAGCTTCACTGCCGAGGACAAGGTACGGCTCACTGCCAGCAAGTGTGTAAGCAGCGATGAAAGTTCTATCTGGCTGATTGATTACTGGTGCGGTAAAAATATCAAAGGATTAATTCAAATGCCTTTGTCCCGCCACTGGATTATGCATGTGGAAGCAATGAGGCGCATCAAAAACAAGTTGTGCCAGCAGGCAAAAAAAGGCGTGAATCATATTGCTTATTGCGGACTTTCCTGCGGGCATTGTTTTCTGACTGCCTGGTGCGGTTCCTGCAGGACAATTTACAACACCTGTTCTTTTGCAACCTGCTCGCCGAATGGAGTCTGTCCTAACACAGCCTGCTGCAAAGAAAAAGGTCTGGACGGCTGTTACGAATGCAGCGGACTTTATGATTGTAAGAAAGGCTTTTACTCGCTGGGGAAAGATACAAATGCCATAAGGGCAATGGCCTTGTTTATCCAAAAGTATGGTAAGAAAGAATTGCTGCGAGTGCTGGATACAATGCATTCGAAAAAGAAGTTTGAAAAAATCCAGGAAGTTCTGGGCCAGGAAATTGACCAGGGGCTAAAGATTCTGGAAGAATGGAGAATAAAACAATGATAAAAATAGAATACGTAACATCAAAGGATAAAGCCTTCTGGTACAGTCTGGACAAGCATCTGCCGGAAAAAGAGTTTGAAAACAAGGTCGCCAGCAAACAAGGCTACGTGCTTTTTGCCGATGACAGGCCGGTTGGACTTTTGCGCTATAATTTGTTTTGGGACAACACACCTTTTTGCACTCTGCTTTTTATAGACTGGCAGGAACAGCATAAGGGCTACGGAAAACAATTGCTGAAGCATTGGGAGGAGGATATGAAAGCTCAAGGCTACGGTATGGTTTTGACTTCAACACAGGTTGATGAAACAGCCCAGCACTTTTATAGAAAAAACAGCTACAAAGATTGCGGCAGTCTTGTAATGAATATCCCGGGCTATGAACAACCAATGGAAATGTTTTTGAGTAAAGGATTATAAAATATGAACATGAAATTGAGACCTTATAAACCAGAAGATTCTAAAATTATCTGCAGCTGGGTAAAGGATGAAAAAACTTTGTTTCAGTGGTCGGCAGATAGAATCGGGAAGTTTCCTTTGCTGGGAAATGAGTTGAATGAAAATTACGCAGAAAGAAAAGCCGGCCTGGATTTTTTCCCGCTCACGACTATTGATGAAAAGGAAAATGTAATCGGCCACCTCTTTGTTTTGATTCCTGATGTAAATGTGAAGACTACTGTGCGGTTTGGTTTTGTAATTGTTTCGCCGGAAGTTCGGGGGAAAGGTTACGGCAAAAAAATGCTTGAGCTTGCAATTGAATATGCCAAGAAAGAATTGAAGGCTAACAAAGCAACGCTCGGAGTTTTTGCAAATAATCCCAAGGCGCAGGTCTGCTATGAGGCTGTGGGCTTTAAGCCTTTTAGTAAAAGAGTGATAAATATTCTTGGTGCTGACTGGGAATGTATTGATATGGAATTAGAGTTGAAGTAGGAAGACGCGCCCGGGAGAAAAAAATGATTATAAAGGAACTGGACTACAAAAAATATAAGGGCCAAAAATATCAGACGGAAATTCTTTCGGATAGATTTCTTTCTATTGAACCTGTGGGCGAAGTTTTTGCAATTAAGTGGGAGATGAGAGAAGAGCCTCTTAGGATGACGCTTGATGAAGATTTATTGTCGGACTGGTTGGAAGATCCTGTTGCCTACGGTGCTTTTGAGGGCGATGAGCTTATTGGCATGGTAGAAGGATTTTTAGAAAAATGGAACAACCGGTTCAGGATTGCGAACATCTATGTGTTTGACGAGGCTAACAGAAGAAGCGGCGTGGGGTCAAAGCTTATGGAGACTATTTTGGAGGCAGCTGAAAAAAGTGGTGCCCGGATGGTGGTGCTCGAAACGCAAACTTTTAACTTTAAGGCAATTTCCTTTTATAAAAAACACGGATTTGAGATTATTGGCTTTGACAGGTATGCCTACTCCAATCGCGGGCCGGAAGAACATAACATGCGGGTGGAAATGGGGAAGATGATGAGATGAAAAGACGGCGTGATGGGATGTTCAGGGTGGAGGGGTTGTTGAAATTGAAGTAAGTTTGCTTGAATAAATGAAAAAACATATAATTTACCATTTTTATAAATAATATATGTTAACTTGCCAATCTGAATCCTGATATTTTTCATTTTAAACATATAAAGTGACCAAAATACTTAAAATATATGTTTAAAATCGCTTAAGAAGCCTTTTTTATTGGATAT
>JAILQA010000452.1 GCA_024699205.1 Treponema sp.
TACCATTATTTTAGACAACAAAACTTTATGTGGTTTTAGAAGCATCATAAACTTTAATAATGGAGTTTTATCTTCCTCCTTCTGTTCAAATTTGTCATTTGGAAAACATAAAAAGAAAATCCCAGTCCATAATTCAATAAAGTCACTTACAGGCATTTTGACAACGCCTTCTGCAGGATCATAAATCTTAATACGTTTATTTTTCACAGAATCAACTACCACATAATGTTCAACAGAGTCTCTTCTCAAATGAAAAATCGCAGGAAAGGGTATTTTTTCCAGATTATTCTTTTCTGGAATTGAAAACCCCTTGCAATTAAGGCCATATTTTTCTGCACAAACCTTTATTCCATAACCAGATGTTCCCTGAGTATCTGTTCCAGCAACTGTTCTTAATTTTCTTATATTCACTTCTCTTCCATAATAATCAAGAATCATTGCCAGACAAGCCGCAGCACAATCTGATTCATCATGCTGTAAGTGAATCTTCAATCGCATACTTATTTCTCTCCGAATTTTAAATCTTTCCTTAAAGCTGTTTTATTTCGTATTCTGTATACACAATCCCAGGATCAGTAATCAGATATGGATCAGGTATTTTTTTACATACATACTTGTCAGTATTCATGTCAGAGGAAGTTGCAATTTGATATTTATCCTTAGGATTTACATCTACAACATGTGGAGGAGCAATAAAAAATCCATCCCTTTCAAGAGGTTTCACAACTTCAAGACCCGACTTACTACCCGTTTTTGAACCAACGCCGACACTACCGGAACAGTTACCGCCATAAGTAGGATATGTATACGAACCAGTAGATCCCATTCCAGTCAATACATTACCAGAACCACTGCATCCACCATTGATAGAAATCAAAGCAGAATAATCCAATTCCTTACATTTAGACAATAAAAAACTCATGTTTCTCTCCTATAATAACTTTGTTCTTTTAAATTAAGATATAAACTCTCCCTGAATAAAATAAAAACATCATTACATCAATAAAACTGCCCTAAAATACGTTTTGCATACGCTGCACAAACATCTGCATTTTTTTAGTCTGATAACCTAAAAAGCATTCCAAAGAACCCTTGTACCATACATTACCAGATACAGGAATCTTGTATCGCTCAACCGTAGACAAGAGCATCTCCCTTGCATTTTCTGCAGACTTATCATCTGACAAAGATTCACACGAAATCACTTTTCCAAAGTCAAAAGAATCCAGATTCTTGCAATCCATTCTCCTGCAAAAATCCTCGTCAACAGCATGCTTAGTCGCTATAAGAACAACTGTTTCAAGAATCTTATTGCTTTTTGTCTCAGAAACATTTAGCACCGAAATAAAGATATCCTCTTCAAAATCAAGATTAGATTTTCTCAGAGCCTCAAAAATCTTCCGGATTTCAAGCTCAACTTTTGTTAACGAACCTCTCACACTAAAAATCACACCATGTTCTACATAAAACTTTCTGTCAAAACAAATACCATCGTTAAATTCCAAACCAATTTTCTTACCAAACTCCAGCAAATCTATTCCAGAATCAAGCAATCTTTGAACAAACTTTACGCTCAAAACCTGCAATCCTTGCTTCAGTTTACATTCAACCGGATCAGGCACAGAAATATCTTCCGAGTTTACAAACGAATTATAATAACAAGTCCCACCGCATAAATATTTACACCAGCAATCTTTACATCCAGGACGCTCGTCCACACTCAAGACGCCTTCACAAACATCTTTTACTTCTTTAGAACGAATATTTCCACGTATAAACTTACTCATGCCAATAAAATAATCACAGGGATAAATGTCACCATTATCATCGAAAATCGTATTTTCATTCCACTTGCAACGCTTCGCCAACCTACCTTTAGAAAGTATAAGTTTTACACCCAAAAATACACTATCATCTTTCAACAAATCCACCAGCGAATAATCACCAGCAACTACATCCACAAAAAAACGCTCAAACAGATTTTTATATCCGTCCAGCAACCTTTCCACAGACACCTCATCAAAACTTGCATCCGTGCCAGCCCTTACAGGCGTTAGACTAACCGCAGACACACCAAGCTCCCTAAAATACTCCGTTAACTTCAACGGATACGGATAATCTGATGTTAAAACCGCAGCAATACTAACCTTCAATCCAGCATTCATAAACTTCCTGATATTTTCAACAACAACAGCATGTGAAGCTTTATTATCATTAAAAGGTCTGTGAAGATTATGCACACAGGAAGGCCCATCCAGACTTACACAAATCGAATCAAGTTTGATCTCCTTAAGAAAATCAACAACTTCTTTGCTAAAAACAGTTCCATTTGTACATATGGAAAACGCATAATGGGGCTTTCGTAAAATAGTTTCAGGAAAAACCGCCTCCAGAAAACGGAGATTAAACTCCCTCAGAGAATAAAAATCAAGATTCTGCAAGTTTTTAAGCTGATTCGCTTCCCACTCCAGTAAAATCATACCGTCTGGAACAGGAAAAAAACTCACCAGATTTCTTAAATTAAGCAAAGAATCCATTTTTTTTACTACAGCATCCAGATTATCAGAATCAGAAAAATCTTCCAGAAGCACCCTTGGAAAACAAGATAAATAACGCAGCGCAGACTCCAGGCTTTTAAAATCCCTTACAGAAAAACCAGGCATTGTCCTTTCATCGATGTACTGTTTAATTTCCTTTATCTTATTCAACTCAATTAGCGATTCCGAAGTCAAATTAACCGAAAAAGAATAAAACCAGATATGAGGAGCATAATCATCAATAATAAAATCGATAATCTTTTTTGCTTTAGCAAGCTCTGTTCTGATATGGCTCTTTTTATCCCTAAAACAATAATCACAATTTAAATTACAAAGGGTGGACAAATTAATTTTGAAAACATTATCATCCGTTTTTACAAAAACTGACTGCTTTGGAGGAATCTGCTCTATTTTTGCCAGAACCGATTCAATCCAGCCATCAACAGAATCTTCCGAATCATTCAATTCATAAAACAAATTCCCAGAGTTCTGATCAAAAAGCAATGTCGATTTTTCTTCCTTTGAAATCAAAACTTTTGTTTTTTCCAAATCTTTTTCAATAATCATAATCCGAACCAACCCTTTCTAATTCATTTTGTTCACACCCTATAATTAGTAAAAAAATGAAGATTTCGGACCATTCCAGAGAATAATTTTTTGTTATATTTTATTTTCTCATCATGACAAACACAATGATTTCAAGAAAACCGCACCACCCTACAGCAGCTTCACCACTTCATTCACAACCCCTTTCATGTGCTCGTCGGTCAAACCAAAGCTGTGGCTTTTATAAGTCCAGCAGGCGCGACCGATGCCACATTCCCTGAAGGCTGCATTAATATCTTTGAACCACTGTAAAGTATCTTCCGTATTCGCCTTGTTGATTACACCATATTCACCGCAGTAAAGGGCAACATCGCGCTCCTCGCAAATCTTAATTCCTTCCTTAAATCGGTCAATAAAAAACTGCTTGTCTGTCTTGCGGTCAGGAGCAAAAGTATCACCACGGAAAACAAAATCAGACATACCATTTTTTACAGCCTCTTCATTAAGCTTTGCAATCGTACAAGGATACCCAATTCTAAAGCCCTCAGGCATACCATGCAGCCATCTTGCCCCCTGATGAGTAAAAAGCAGAGGATCATAACAGTGGAAATTATAAACAATATTGTCATCAGCAGGCTTATCCAAATCCTTAAGAGCATCAATCGAATTATTCCAGTAACCGCCCACAAGAATCTTTACCGTCGGAGAAATCGCCCTTATTCTTCTAATTACTTCACCCGCAATTTTATTCCAGGCAGCACTATAAGAAGGCGACGTTACCTCATTCAAAAGTTCAAAACTCAACATATCTTCATTTTTAGCAAAACGACGGGCAAACTCTTCCCATAAAGCATAAAAATGTTTCTGAAGCTTTTCATCATCAAAAAAGGAAATCTTAGATTCATCAACATCAAAAGAATAACCTATCGTCTTATGCAAATCCAAAATCAAATTAAGATTATTATTAATGGCCCACAAAATAGCTTTTTCTATATACTTAAATCTGCCTTCAATAAAAGTTCCGTCGTCATTCTGAAAAACCTGATAATCCACCGGCAAACGAACATGGTCACATCCCCAGCTGGCAACCACCTCAAAATCACTTTCCTTTATAAATTCATCGTAATGCTCAACCGTATATTCCGAACACTGAGAAAGCCATCCCCCAAAATCCACGCCTTTAACATAACCATCAAATTTTTTCATAAAAATACCTCTATAATTTTTTTTAAGGGCGTGCCTGCTAAAGCAGGTCGCTATGTCCGCACTTCGCTGCCGCTCATCCGCTTCCCTCGCTCACTTCCTTCCGTCAGTTCGTTCAGTCCAGTGGACTGCTTACGCAGGTGCTCCCAGCGCTCACGCATTACATCCCATCAAACATTTTTTTCGCCCCTACTATAACACAAGCCCAAATCCCAATTTTTCAAAATATTTGGCTTTTTACAAATAAATTCGGTTTTAATTCACAATTCACAACACATAATTACGGGTCGTTTTTGATAAATATATATTATGTCGAAATAATAATCGTGCTGAAAGGACACCGCAGTGCCAGACTTTTTAAGGCCGTGAAACGGAAGCAGGTTTTATTGACGATGTATGTACCAATGATATATATTTATCAAAAACATATAGTGAGGCCAATATGAAAATCGGATGTATCGGAACAGGTGCCATGGGCGGAGCAATCATGCGTGCCGTTTGCAAAAAATATGATGTAAAACAAATCAAAGTAACAGACAAAAACACACAAATGGGAAAAGCCTTTGCCGCAGAAACAGGCGCAAGCTTTGTTGCTTCCAATAAAGACGTTCTCGACTGTGACTATATTTTTCTTGCAGTAAAACCTCAATTTTTAGGGGATGTATTTGCCGAAATAGCAAAAGATATCCCATCAAAAGCCGTAATCATTTCTATGGCCGCTGGAGTTAAAATAGAAAAACTCCAGAATTGGGCGCCAAATGCACGCTTTATCCGCATGATGCCTAACGTTTGCGCTCAGATTGGACAGGCAATGACCGCCATAACTTATGGTTCAAACATCAGCTCAGAAGAAGCACAAACCGCAATAGAGATTCTTTCTTCCGCCGGAAAAGTAGAAGTTGTACCAGAAAAACTTATGGATTGTGTAACAGCAGTAAGCGGTTCAGGTCCGGCTTTTGTTTTTATGTTTATAGAAGCCCTTGCCGATGCCGCAGTCCGCTGTGGAATGCCACGTTCACAAGCCTACACTTACGCAGCCCAGACAGTTTACGGTTCAGCCGGAATGGTTTTGGAAAGTGGAAAACACCCGGCAGTCCTTAAAGACATGGTCTGCTCTCCGGCTGGAACAACAATCGAAGGCGTCGCTGCCCTCGAAAAAAATAATTTCCGCAATGCCGTAATCCAAGCCGTAACTGCCGCCTGTGAAAAATCTGCGGCACTAGGAAAATAATTTTTAGGTTGTCTGACATTCAGACTGAAGCTTTAATACTTGTTCCAGAGATAATCCTGTAGCTTGTGCTATCTGTTCTGGTGTTCCCATGTTCATTTGGAACAGATTTTTTGCTGCTTCCAAAGCTTTAGCCTCCATGCCATTCTCAAATGCTTCTTCCTGTTTTACGGCAATATCCATCTTGTAATCATATTTTGCACACAACATGTTTATGACCTCCCGCGATTTTCTGTCAAGGTAATCGGTTAGGATTCCTTTCTCCATCGCTATCTCTATTGCCGTTCTGAACGATTTTTTCGGAAAGAGCCTATTATAATTCTGCTCGACAATTTCTATAAATTGGCAATACTCTTTCAGAATATCACAGTTTCCGTCAATCGGCAATAATTTGGAATCGGAGCAGTTCTTCACCTTTACAACGAGCTCAAGTTTACTTCCATCTTTTACATAAAATGCATCAGACAGCCGTAAATCACTTTCCAAAGGTTGTTCCTTTTTACCCACATAAACAACATAGAAATCAGGATTCGGAATCTTGTAAACCTTTTCAGCATAGCGTTGTTTTATTGGAACAATTCCTTCATAAATGCGAGTAACATATTCAAGACAGCGCAGCGGCATGTTTTCATTGATAGTAGATTGATGTTCAATAAGCACAATCAATTTTCCATCAATCTCCCAGCTTACATCGTTGTTAAAAGTTTTGTAGAGAGACTGTTCGATAACTTTGCGTTCAAGCGAGATTTGTTCCAAGCCGTAATTATTCCCCGAAAGCGCGTTGTATAACTCAAGAAAGTTCTTCTTTCCATCCCTGTCGCTTCCAAATAAATCCGTAAAAACGGAATCTTTATACTTACGGTTTCTTTTTGCCATAATTTCCTTCCTGCATATTAATTGGAAAAATTATGAAAAATTCGGAAGTCATCTAGTAAAAATAACAGATTTTTATAATTTCCATCACTTTCAAATGCTTTAAAAAAAACTTGACAATTCCATTTTTGAAAATATCATAGTATATAGTAGTATTTTAATTATTTCTTATCTTACTATTTAAAATTAATATCTTCAAAAGGAGAAGCTCTACATGGATTTTTCTACTTCAAAATTAAGAAACATTGCAATTGCAGGTCATGGTCAGACTGGTAAGACCTCTCTCTTGGAACATTTGCTTTTATTGAGCGGAGTAATTTCTAAAGCAGAAACAACAGAGTCCGGAAAAACAGTAAGTGATTATTCACCAGAAGAAATAGAGCGAAAGATTTCTATCTACGCTTCACTTGCACATATTACCTGGAAAGATTGCAATCTTAATTTTTGGGATACTCCGGGAGCTTCCGACTTTATTGGCGAAGTTATTTCCGCATTCCGTTCAAGCGAAATGTGTCTTATGATGATTGACGGACGCTCTGGTGCCCAGATTGAAACAATCAAGCTTTGGCGAGATTTGGACCGACGCAATAAACCACGCTTTATCTTTATCAACAAGTGCGAAGATGAACGTACAAACGTTGCAGACGTAAACAAAGATATTCACGACAAGTTCAATGTTGAAGTTTGTCCTGTCACAATTCCAATGGGAAACGGTGCAGACTTTAAAGGTGTTATCGACGTTCTTAAAGGAAAGGCATATTTTACACCAGCAGCCGGCGAAAAAGAAAAAGAAGTTGATATCCCTGCTGAATACATGGATGAATATAAACGAGCCGTAGAAGTTCTTGCTGGTTCAGCTGCAGAAGGTGATGATGACTTACTGGTTAAATTCATTGATGAAGGTGAACTTACTCCAGAAGAAATCGCACGCGGACTTTCAATTGCGTTTGCAAACAACAGAATTGTTCCAAGCTTTGCAGGTTCAGCCCTTTTGAATTCAGGTCTTACTGCCATGCTTGATTTCATCGTATCAACAGCACCTAATCCAGAAGGATTTATTGATACAGTAAAAACTCCTGATGGCGAAACTTCTACAATCAAAGTTGATCCTACACTTCCAATGGCAGCCGTTGTTGTAAAAACTTCAAGCGATCAATTCTCTGGCCGTCTTTCTTACATCAAAATCGTTACCGGCAAAATCAACGCCGAAACAGAATATTGGAACATTCGCGAAGGCCGCAAAGAAAAACTCGGTAAGCTTTATCGTGCTGTCGGCAAAAAACTCGAAGAAATCAAAACTGCAAATGCCGGTGATATTATCATCGCTACAAAACTTACGCTTGCACAGACAAGTGACACCCTTTCTGAAGTTCAAACAGCTCCATCCTTTGTTAAGCTCCGCCATCCTGAACCAGTATTCTCTATGGCAGTTTCTGCCGGCGATAAAAAAGAAGAAGACAAGCTCAGTGCAATGCTGGCAAAAGCAACCGAAGAAGACAAGACTCTTTCTTACAAGTTCAATATCGAAACAAAGCAGAATGTACTTTCGGGCATGGGTGAACTCCATATCAACATGATTCTTGACAAAATCAAGGCTCAGACAAAAATTAACATCACAACAACCGTTCCTCGTGTTGCTTACCGCGAAACAATTCTTCGCAAGGCTCAGGCTGAATACACTCACAAAAAACAGTCTGGTGGCCACGGACAGTATGCCCGCGTTGTTCTTTCAATTGAACCTCTTGAACGTGGAGAAGAATACAAGTTCACAAACGCAATTTTTGGTGGTGCAATTTCCAAAGGTTACATTCCTGGCGTAGAAAAAGGTATCAAAGAAGCTATGCTCAACGGTGTTCTTGCCGGCTATCCTGTAACAGATGTTGCATCTACAGTTGTTGATGGTAAAGAGCATCCAGTAGACTCTTCTGAACTTGCATTCAAAATTGCTGCTCGAAACTCATTCCGCGAAGCAATGCGACAGGCAGGTCCTATTCTTCTTGAACCAATTATGAACATAACAGTTTGGGTTGAATCTAAATATCTTGGTGATATCATGTCTGATTTGTCAGGAAAACGCGGCCGAATCCTTGGTCAGAGCGAAATTGGTGGCGGTATTGAAGAAATCCGAGCACAGGCTCCTCAGGCTGAATTGCTCCGCTATGCCATCGACCTGCGTTCTCTTACCAGTGGTACCGGAAGCTTTGAAACTTCATTCGACCATTATGACCCAATCTCTGGTAAAGTTGCTGATGACGTAATTGCAGCAGCAAAAGAGTTCATCACAATCCAGAATCTTGATTCATAATGTAATAAACACATAATTCATGGGCCCACAAGCCTAAACAAAGAACCACTGTAAGTTAATTCCTACAGTGGTTTTTTTATTATTTTTTCGTAATTCAAATCGAAGCTAAATCTATTCTAAGTATACTCAAAATCTATCTAATCTTCTCTGGTTTTCCTGTAAGCAAAATCCTTAGATTCAGTTTAATGTAGGAACAGATTTCGCGGACATAAGTATGTGGAATCTTTAAAACTGGTGTTTTTGAAGAAACTCCTTTTATATCTGTAAAGCCCATTCTATCTGCAAGACGTTCTGCACGGCGCAGGTGGAATCTGCTGGTAACAACCGCAACAGGACTTTCCAAAATCTTAGATTGCGGAAGGCCAGTATAATCAGAAAGCATTTTGCAGCTGTATTCAAAGTTCTGAATTGTATCCAAAGCCTGATCTTCCACAAGAACTTTTGATTGCTCAATACCATTTTCTACAAGATATTTCTTTAAGGAAGGAGCCTCTGCAACCGGCAGAAAATCCAAAGTTCCTCCGCTTACAACACAAACTGCATTCGGATGTTTTTTAAGATATTCAGCAGTTCTTTCCACACGCCTCAAAACAGAATCAGGTAAAATACCATCCTTAGAAACCCCGCCACCAAGCAGAATCACATAATCAACCTGCTCAGAATCCTCTGCAATACGCGGAGTAAGAATATAATAAAGACTGATTGCGCTTATAATTCCACCGGCAATAAGCAGAAGTACAAAGACCACTTTAATCCAGCGCTTCCACACACTCCAGAAGCTATGCTTTTTTAAAAGTCTATATATTCCCGTAAAAATCAAATAAAGTCCTGCAGCCGACCAGATATGCGTAAAACTAATTACATTATCCCAAAAAGTACCCGGGCAGGAAGTGATTAAATATACATCATAGGCAATTCCAATCAATCCGAGCACGATAATCAAAACAGAACAAACAGCAAATCGGCTGTTGACCTTTTTAGCTTTCTCCAGTAAACCGCTCATTTTCATCCTCATATTTCATATTTTATTCACATGTAATTCTTTTTATATAATCCTTTTTTTATTGTTAAAAATCAATATTTAGCCTAATATAAAATACGTGAGCAAAAGATTATTCAGCACAATTTTTAGTTTTTTTATCATCGCGTCAACCTTTACACTTTTTGCAAGCCCGTCAATTTCCGTGCAAGCAGAACCAAAAGAATTAAATCTCTTTAGAAGAGCCTACCCTGACATCACCTTTAAATCAACTTATGATGCAAAAGTCAAAGATTTTTTAATCACAATCACCTGTGAAGGCCGAAGCGCTGACTTTTACTGGCAAAACGCAAGTCTTATTCCCCCTCAGGAACTCCAGAACGCAGAAAATTACAGTACGCTTCTTTATCCTTATGCAGAAAAAATCCCAGACCCAAAGGATTTTACTCCAGAAGATATAGAAAGAATCCGCAATTATTCTTCAAAGGAAAACCGCACTAAGGGAGCAAAAACTCCGCCATTTTTTTATGATTTGATTTATGACTGCAAAACCCGGGCTGCCTTGGAAAAACACATCATCAAACACACATTTTTAGGAAAAAGCACCATAATCCACGAGAGAATTAAAGAACCTCTGCTGAGAGTTGAAAAAAAGATTCTTGATGAAGCAAAAGTTACCCCGGAAGTTCAAACTTTTCTTGATAAGCTTTTAAGTGCCGACAGTTACAACTGGCGCGAGATTCAGGATTCAGGAAATCGCTCTTTTCATAGTCTTGGAATTGCCCTTGATATTCTTCCAAAAGGCTGGGGACAGAAAAACGTATACTGGGCCTGGCGACGAGATTTTGACAAGGACTGGATGCTTCTTCCTTTGAACCGACGCTGGACACCACCCGAAAAAGTTGTTGAGATTTTTGAATCAGAAGGATTTATCTACGGTGGAAAATGGATTATCTGGGATAACATGCATTTTGAATATCACCCGGAAATTATTTTATACAATGCAAAATCAGCTTCAAACACATCATCAAACAAATCAACAAGCACCTCAAGATAAAGGGGTAAAGAGGAATATATGATTGAAACCGACACAAACACCAGGTATTCTGAAAGCCTGATTTCTATAAATAACTGCCGCATCGAAAACTCACGCAGCATTCTTTTACCACAAATTAACTGGAATATGAAAAAAGGTCAGGCCTGGCTGATTATAGGCCCAAACGGCGGAGGAAAGGCAGATTTTATAAACGCGCTTGCGGGACTTCAAAAAATTATTCCTAATAACACAGCCATATCCGGCGATTCATCCACAGATACAAAAGAATCTTCATATATCAATCAATTTGCAGACTCAGTTGAACTGGTGTCTCTGGAAAGAGCCGCCCGCCTTATTCAGGAAGAACGCGAAAATGACGAAAGCGATTATATTGAAGGCGGTGTAGATATCGGTCGAACAGGACGAGTTTTTATTGCCCAGGCACTGTCAGAAACAATCAAAAAAGGTGATGAACTTCCAGACTTTGCAAAAAAGCTTGAAGCCTATCCTCAGATAAAGCTTTGCGGGGTTGAAAAGATTCTTGACCGCGGATTAAAATACATGTCTACAGGAGAAATCAGGCGTACACTTTTAGCACGCGCTCTTATTTCCGGCAAAAAACTGCTAATTCTTTCTGATCCTTTTGCAGGGCTGGATGTACAGAGCCGAACAATTCTGCTGGACTTTTTTAATACAATCGCTTCCCGTTCAAGTCCATCAATCATTCTTGGCATGGAGCGTTATCACGAAATACCAGATGCAATCACCCACGTGCTTGAGTTTAAGGATAAAAAAATCTCCTTCTGCGGATTAAAAGCTGATTACGAGCAGTATCTTGCAAATCAGCAGGATTCTGATTTACACAAATCAACCAGCAAAGAAGAAAGGCTCCAGTTTGCGGAACAGCTGCAGCAAGCAAAACAAACAAATCAGCAGGAGCAAGAAAATCAAAAAGTCCCACAGGAAGAGGAAAGCCCCCTTGTAAAAATGAAAAATGTAAACGTAGGCTGGGGCGACAATCATGTTTTAAGAGACCTCAACTGGACGCTGAATAAGGGCGAGCACTGGCTGATTCAGGGCCCCAACGGTTCAGGAAAAACAACTTTTTTGGAATTGATTACCGGTGATAATATGCAGGTTTTCTGTAATGACATTGAACTTTTTGGAAAACGGCGTGGCAGCGGAGAAACTATCTGGGATATAAAAAAACAGCTTGGAATTGTCTCCTACCGACTTCATGTTGAATACCGAATGTTAGGCGGAACAAATCTTTTAAGCGTAATTGTCTCTGGTTTTAAAGATTCAATCGGCTTGTATGAAGCGGCCACCGATACCGAAATCGATTACGCAAAAAAATGGCTCAAACTGGGTGGTTTTGAAGGCCGCGAAAAGGAAGCTTTTGGAAGTCTTAGTTATGGCGAACAAAGGGCTATCCTTATTCTGCGCTCAGTCGTAAAATCGCCAAAAATCCTTATTCTTGATGAACCTTGTCACGGTCTGGATGAACAATACAGAAATAAAATCCTCAATCTTATGGAAACAATCGGCGAAGAGGGAAGCACAACAATGCTTCATGTTACCCACGATTCTTCCGAAATTTTAAAGTGTGAAAAACATATCCTTCAGCTTTTGCCAGGTGAAAATCCAATGTATAAGATAGAAGTTAAATAAATGGAGATATTCATGAGAAAAACAAGAAGAAATCTATCCGAAAATCTATCTGAAAGCTCACGAAAGAATGATTTTTTTGTTGAAATATCCATTGTATTGCTGATATTCCTCATTTTTAATTTTTCTTCCTGTACAAATCAAAAAATAAAATCAGAAGCAGAATACACCCTCAGAGCTCCTGCACAAGAATCCCTTGAGTTCAATGAAACCTGGAGTTTTGTTTTGCAAGGCCGTGAAGAGGAATACAAACCAGAAATGCCAGTTACAGATCTTTGCTACTATTATACTGATATAAATTGCTACGGCGAGTTGATTGATATTCCAAATCGTGCAAAACTCACTGTAAACGAAGGAACGCGGGTTCATTTTGGAATGTGCTGCCAGAGTACCTCGCTTACACATTTTGTTATTAACCCGGAATACGGACTGCGGGACAGAATCATAAAAGAAATTGTAGATGCAGCCAAAGCTTTTGACGGCATCCAGCTTGATTTTGAATATGTTCCCCGCCGTGATAAAAAGAAATATCTTGATTTTATTCAGAAAGTGCGTGAAGAAATCAATGCTCAAAATAAAGAGTGTGATAAAAATCAAATGCTTTCTGTATGTCTTCCTGGACGTTATAAAGATGCCGAAAGCGACTTTTTTACCTACAAAGAAATTGCCAAGCTTTGCGACAGAGTTTTTATAATGGCTTATGATGAACATTGGGCTACAAGCCAGCCTGGTCCAGTAGCTTCTACCGAATGGAGCAAAAAAGTTGTCGATTTTGCCCTTACACAAATCCCTCAGGAAAAGTTGATAATGGGAATGCCTTTTTACGGCCGCACCTGGAATGATAAAAGCACAGCAAAGGCCTGGTACTTTTCAAGCTTACAACAAAACATGATAGAAAACGACGTTAAGGATGTTTATTATGAAAACGACATCCCTATGTTCAAATACAAAACAGAAGTTGAAGTTACTGGTTATTTTAATGATAACTATTCTGTTTTAAACTTATGCGATATTTACCAAAAGGCAGGCATAGACAAGGTTGGCTTCTGGCGAATCGGTTTTGAATCCGAAGATTTCTGGAATTACATAAAAATCCGCAAAGAAGATTAACAGACTGTAAGATTTTTTGTTATTGCTACCGGCCCTTCTTTTCATTAAAATAATCTCATAATTTAATACGATGGCTTTATTTTAAATATTACCCTTATCAAAACCATCATGGGAGTAATTATGATTTTTTCACCTATAGAGATTCAGGAAACAGTAAACATGTTCATGCGCCAAAAGCTGGATATCCGCTGTATTACAATGGGTATTTCACTTTTAGACTGCGCAGATTCAGACAGTAAACGTGCCTGCGATAAAATCTACGATAAAATTATGAAAAAAGCCGGAAACCTTGTAAAAACCGGCCAGGATATAGAAAAAGAGTTCGGGGTTCCTATCATCAACAAGCGTATTTCGGTAACTCCGATTTCTCTGGTAGCAGGTGCAAGCCAAGCAAAAAATTATGTTCCATATATCAAAACTCTCGATCGCTGTGCTCACGAGCTTGGCGTAAACTTTATCGGCGGTTTTTCTGCCCTGGTTCAAAAGGGAATCACTCCTGCTGACCGCATTTTGATTGAATCAATTCCAGAAGCTCTCGCAACTACAGATTTTGTTTGCTCTTCGGTAAATGTTGGAAGTACAAAATCGGGAATCAATATGGATGCCGTAAAACTCATGGGCGAAATTATTACAAAAACAGCCGAAGTTTCTAAAAACTGCGAAGTAAACGGTTGTGCAAAGCTGGTTGTTTTCTGCAATGCCCCGGAAGATAATCCTTTTATGGCAGGAGCTTTCCACGGACCTGGAGAAGCAGATTGTGTAATCAATGTTGGCGTAAGTGGTCCTGGAGTTATTCTTGCCGCTGCCAGAGAGTATAAAGGTCAGCCAATTAACGTACTCGCAGACGGTATAAAAAAGATGGCATTCAAAATCACAAGAATGGGACAGCTGGTTGGAAGTGAAGCAGCAAAACGTCTCGGCGTTGATTTTGGTATTCTTGATTTGTCTCTGGCCCCTACCCCTGCTGTTGGAGATTCAGTTGCCCGTATTCTTGAAGAAATTGGTCTTGAAGGCTGCGGTGCTCCTGGAACAACTGCCGCCCTTGCTATGCTTACTGACATGGTAAAAAAAGGCGGTGTTATGGCTTCAACTAACGTTGGTGGTTTAAGTGGTGCCTTTATTCCGGTTTCCGAAGACGAAGGAATGATTAATGCTGTTGAAAAAGGCTCCATCACTCTCGAAAAACTTGAAGCAATGACTACTGTTTGTTCCGTTGGTCTTGATATGATAGCAATTCCTGGTGATACACCGGCTACTACAATTTCTGGCATTCTTGCTGATGAGTTTGCAATTGGTATGGTAAACAACAAAACCACTGCCTGCCGCTTAATTCCTGCTCCTGGCAAAAAAGCCGGTGAATGGGTTGAGTTCGGCGGTCTTTTAGGCGGTTGCCCTGTTATGCCTGTAAACAAGTTCAGTTGTGCAGACTTTATTAACAGAGGCGGTCGCATTCCAGCACCGATTCATTCGTTCAGGAACTAGTTTTAAGAATAAATCACCTAATCCAACTTAGAACAGAAAATTATAATTTTTTCTCAAAAAAGCCGCAGAAAAAAACATTTTAAAACAAATATAAGGTAAGCATATTAATACTAAACTTATAGGAGTTTTATTATGAAAAATGATAGTTATCATCCGAAATCTGTTGACGAACTAACCTTCACCGATGATGGAATGTTTCAAGCAGTATTACATAATCCAGAAATATGTGCGGAACTTATCGAAAGATTACTTCATATCAAAGTAAATCACGTAGATTATCCTGAACTTGAAAAACAAATAGCACCTTACTATTCCAGCAAGGGGGTAAGGCTGGATGTTTATGTAAAGGATGATGATAAGATAATCGATATAGAAATCCAATCATATAAACAAGAAGCTCTAGGAAAACGCACACGTTATTACCAAAGCATGGTTGATATCGATTGTATTTTGAAAGGCCAGGATTATACAGAATTAAAAGACAGTTACATTTTATTTATCTGTAAGGATGATCCTTTTACTTTTAAGGAAAACAGTAAAAATCATTTTGGCATCCCCTGTTATACATTTAAAAATATTTGCCTTGAGAATCAAGCAGTTAAATTAGATGACAAAAGCCTTAAGGTGATTTATAATTCAAGTGCATATGAAAAAGAAAGCGATGAAAAAATACGAGGCTTTCTTCATTATATATACACGAATGAACCTGGAGAAGATGATTTTTCCAACCGCCTTTCTGCCCTAGTTGAAAAGATAAAAGAAAACGACAGATTCAGGAGGGATTACGCCGCCATGAACTTACACGATAGAGACATTCAAAGAGCTGCAAAAAAAGAAGGAGCTCATCAAAAAGCTTTAGAAACCGCAAAAAATCTTCTTAAGATGAAGTTACTGACAGTTGAACAAATTTCACAAGCCGCTGGTCTTTCTATAGAGGAAATAAATAAACTTGCTAATGAACTTTAATCAGATTAATTTTCTTCGTCTTATATATATTAAATTTTGTCTTTTTGTTTGTTGTTTTAATGGACAAACTAATTTTTATGTTGTATCATATAATTATGAAGACAATTATATCTATAATCCCTGAACCACAGGAAATTACAGTAAAAAACGGCCTTTTACTTACAAAAAACAATTTCGCACTTGCATCAGACGATTTTTTTAATGATTACGCAGACTTTTTATGTAAGGAACTTCAGAAGTGCAATGTAAAATGTAAGGTAAACGACGATTCTAAATCTAAGACAAGTACACCTGTTCAAATTAAAGTCACACAAACTGATTCAAACTCACAGACCACAGAAATTATTCCGGAATCTTATACTCTCGACATCAATGATAACGAAATCCTTATTCAGGCAGCAGACAAAGCTGGAGCTTTATTTGCAATCCAAACTTTAAAACAGTTGATTCTTTCTAACGAGGGATTTTTACCTTGCCTTTCAATAAAAGATTTCCCTCAGTATAAATGGCGCGGATTTATGCTGGACACCAGCCGCAACTATTTTTCAATTGATTTTATAAAGAAAGTTCTTGATTTGGCTTCTTTCCACAAAATGAACCGCTTCCACTGGCATTTGACAGATGACCAGGGCTGGAGAATCCATGTACCAGAATATCCTTTATTAACAGAAATCGGTTCAATCCGCGACGCACATACTATGCCTTTAATGAAGGACTATTACTGTGACTTCAAGAAAAATCTGCCTTATTACTACACCGATGAAGA
>JAILQA010000455.1 GCA_024699205.1 Treponema sp.
TTATGATTCACTGATTAAAAAGATTTTCGGTGACAATGCCTTCAGCAAATCAATTTATTTACAGAAAATTGAAATTGACAGAAATAGTGATACAATCGTTGAATATAAAGAGGAGTTTCTTCCTAAAAATGGAAAAATCTCTTATTGGGATGATGATGGAAACGGAATCTGCGATTATCAGTATATCCGTTACCCTGATGATGATTCGAATGTTTTAAAAGAAGAAGCAATTTTTTATACTTCAAATGGACTTGAATCTGTTTTAATCGCTTTTGAAAATCAAGTGCCGGTTTTAATCAGATACAATGAAAATGAATATAAGGTAATAAAAGGATACAGAAACAATTATTATTGGATTTCAGAAATCGGTACAAAGGAGCAGGAAGAAAAAATTATTGCTCAGATCGATACAAATCTTGTAAACGGCGAAGTAAATATTGTGCAGATTTCTGAGGATGAAAGATTTACAATCATCCGGGTTGACAGTAATTTTTATTTGAAAAAAATAGAATACAATGAATAATTTTCTGCATCTGAAATAAAAAAATTGAACGGAAATACGATGACGCAAAAAAATAATTTTTTATTTATAGTAAGCTTGATTCTTGCTCTTGCAGTTTTTTCTTCATGCAAATCAATAAAAGAGCCCGAACACGTAGAAACATATCTTGATTATACTAATGATGATGTGGTTCAAAACGAAATACATACCATAAGAACTCTTTTAGAAACTGATTGCGTAAAGGCTTTATGGCGGGCTTGTATTTTAAAAAATCAGGAAATTATTGATGAATGTAAGGTTCAGACAATTCTTCAGCTGGATTATGCAATAGAAAATAAAGATTATTATGAAGCCGCTCGTTTGTCAGATTCACTTAAAGCTGCTGGAATCGAACTTGATTCTAAATATACACAAGTAGATTATAATTCTCTGATAAAAGAAGAAATCCCGGGTAGTGTAGTTTGTAAGGAAAAGCTTCCTCAGACAATTATGGATTGTATAAATGCAACAGTAACAGTTTGGGTTGATAAAGGCTTGAAGGTAGAAAATGGTGCCGGTTATGCAGATATTGTAATTGGTTCAGGCTTTTTTATTGATAAACGAGGGTATATTATTACAAATCATCATGTCATTGATTCCATGGTAGACCCAAAATACGAAGGCTATTCCCGGGTTTATGTAAAATTGCCTTCTGATATGGAAACAAAAATACCTGCAAAGGTTATAGGCTATGATTCTGTTATTGATCTTGCCCTGCTTAAAGTAGAAATGGAGCCGGACTTTGTATTCGAGCTTGGTTCAAGTTCAGATTTAGGTGTAGGTGATAAAGTTTCTGTAATAGGTACCCCAATAGGACTGGAAGGAACTTTAACCTCGGGAATTATTTCTGCAATTGACAGAAAACTTACTACAATGGGAACAGTTCTTCAGCTGGATGCAGCCGTTAATTCAGGAAACTCTGGTGGCCCTTTGATTGATGAAAATAAAAAAGTTCAGGCAATTGTTTTTGCCGGCATGCTGCAGTTCCAGGGCTTGAACTTTGCAATTCCTGTTGAATATTTAAAACAGGAGCTTCCGCTTTTGTATAAAGGCGGCCCTGTTCCTCACGTCTGGATTGCTTCTTATGGTCATACAAAGAGAGTAAAAGCTGCAAAGACGGGAATTGAAGTACAATATGTTATGCCGGGTGGTTCTGCTTTCTTTTCTGGAATTAAGGAAAATTGCCTGATTACCAGCGTTGACAATCAAAAAATTGAATCTTTAGATCAGCTGCAGTTTTATCTCATGTCAAAAAGTGACCGTACTTTAATTTCTGTAAATTACACAGATGAAGAAGGAAAAGAGTGTACAAGTCCTGTTTATCTTGAAGCCCGTCCTGAAAATCCCCTTATAAAAATCTACGAAAGTGATTTACTGGGAAATGCCTTTCTTCCAATTTTTGGAATGTCCATGATTCGTTCATCTACAACAAACAGAAGGGCTTATAGTGTAAAAACTGTCTTAAACGGAACTTCTGCCGATGAAATGGGTTTTTCGGAAAATGATCCGGTTACAGTGCAGGATATAAAAATTGATATTGACAATAATTACTTTTTAGCCCAACTTTATGTACAGAGGCGTAAAAAGGGTTTTATAGATGTTTCGATGACAATGGGTTCCTATCTGGACAGCCCTTATTACTTTTAATATTTGATATAATTTGGAGTTTTTTATGACAGAAATGAAGTACAAGCGCAATTTTTGTATTGTTGCTCATATTGACCACGGTAAATCAACTCTTTCGGACAGGCTTATTCAAAAGGCACAGATTATTGATGACCGTAAGATGGTAAATCAGATTCTGGACAATATGGATATAGAACGTGAGCGCGGAATTACAATTAAAAGTCAGGCTGTTACAATTCCTTATCATGCTAAGGACGGACATGATTATGAGCTTAATTTCGTAGATACTCCGGGACATGTAGACTTTTCTTATGAGGTTTCCAGAGCAATCGCCTCTTGCGAAGGTGCGCTTTTGCTGGTAGATGCAACTCAAGGAGTTGAAAGTCAGACGGTAAGTAATATGTACATGGCTTTGGAACACGATTTAACAATGGTTCCTGTTATCAATAAAATAGATTTGGCTTCGGCTGATATTGAATCGTGTAAGCATCAGATTGATAATGAGCTGGGACTTGATTCTTCAGATGCAATGTGTGTTTCTGCAAAAACTGGTGAGGGAATTGACGAGCTTATGGAAGCAATTGTTACTAAGTTTCCGCCACCAAAGGGAGATCCTAACGGCAAGCTTGCAGCCCTTATTTTTGACTGTCATTACGATGTTTATCGCGGAGTTGTTGTTCATGTTCGTGTTATGGACGGTCAGCTCAGAACTGGTGATTTAATCAAAATGATGAGCACCAACACTCAGTACAAGGTTGAACAGTGCGGTATTTTTAAGATTAATTATGAAGAAACCGGTGTGCTTGAAGCAGGTGATGTAGGTTATATTATTTCCGGCTTAAAAACTGTTAGCGATGTAAAAGTTGGTGATACGATTACTTCTGTTGAAAACGGTCTTGAAGAGCCTTTGCCTGGATTTAAAGAGGTTAAGCCTGTTGTTTATTCTTCAATCTATCCAATGGATTCAAATGATTACGAAGAATTAAAAGACAGTATGGAAAAGCTTAAGTTGAATGATGCAAGTTTAATTTACGAAAAAGATAATTCTCTTGCTTTAGGAAACGGTTTCCGCTGTGGCTTCCTTGGGCTTCTTCATCTGGAAATTATCCAGGAACGTCTTGAACGCGACTTTGATCAGGCAGTAATTTTTACAGCTCCATCTGTACGCTATCTTCTGCACCTTTCTAACGGTGAAGATATGTATATTGATAATCCATCTGAATATCCTCAGGGCAGAATCCGTGATGCCGAGGAACCTTATATAAAAGCATCAATCATAACTCCTTCTGAATATCTGGGTTCAATCATGGCTTTGTGTACAGAAAAACGTGGCATGCAGACAAATATGGCTTATCTGGATACAAAACGCGTTGAATTGAATTATGAAATGCCTTTGTCCGAAGTTCTTTTTGATTTTTACGACCGTTTGAAAAGCTACAGCCGAGGGTATGCTTCTTTTGATTATGAGGTAATTGGCTATCGTCCAACAGAACTTGTTAAGGTTGATATTCTTTTGAATGGAAAAATGGTGGATGCCTTATCTTTACTTACCTTTAAAAATAATGCAGTTGCCCGAGCCCGCAAGGTTTGTGAACGCTTAAAGGATGAGATTTCCCGCCAGCAGTTTAAGATTGCTATTCAGGGAGCAATTGGAAGTCAGATTATCGCTCGTGAGACAGTAAATCCTGTACGAAAAGACGTTCTTGCAAAATGTTATGGCGGTGATATTACCCGTAAGCGTAAGCTTCTTGAAAAACAGAAGGAAGGTAAAAAGCGCATGAAGATGATTGGTGATGTTGAACTTCCTCAGAGTGCTTTCCTTGCTGTGCTTAAAGAAAAAGAAGAGTAGCTTATCTGAATAATTTTAGAAAGTAATCAAGCTCAATCCTTATTCTTTTTAAGAAAGATAATTCAGTGGAAAAAATCTGTCCGTCAGGAAAGTGAAGATAAAGATATTCTCTGGCTTCTGCAAGCTGTCGGATTTTTTCCTCTGCTTCTGCCGGGGAAAGTTTTATTTGACCTGTGAGAATGTCTTTTAATGTTTCAAGTTGCTTTTTTTCATCATGAATGTATTCTGTGATTTTTTGAGATAAATCCTTCTGGTATGTTTTCTGATGCTGGAATTGAATTGTATGTTCGTTATTTGTGTATTCGTTGTTTTCAGTGCAGTTGCTTTTGTTTACGTTGCTGTCGGTTCCTGCACACACGCTTTCTGTTTCATTTAAATCTGGTTTTCTGGTAAGAATCGCCAATTTAATTCCACAGTCCATGGAATCAAAGATATTTTTTTTATCATAAAAATAGGCATTAAAAGTGTTTGCGTAACTTTGCAATATGTGCGTTGTATAAAAGGTATTGCCAGCTTTATCTAAAAATGCTGTGGTATTGTCATTAAAGCAGGATTTATAATTTTGAAGTGGATTCAAGCGGTTTGTAGTCTTGAGTCTTGTGGTATGAGCCATTGTTCCTTTTGCATGGGTAAATCCTGCCGAAAATGAAAAATCAAGTCCATAAATATAAATTGGAATACTGTCATCTATTCTGAACTTGTCAGCATAAAATACTGTTGTTAATCCTACAGAACCAAATGGTGGATTTGATGGCGGTAAAAGTTTTTCTTCCTGCATTGAAGATATGAAATTGCAGTCATCAAAAATCGTTGTAAAATATGAAAGGCTGGACAGGTCAAAATTGTGGCTGATAAGAGGCGTAGAAGAAAGACTTGCAAAAATGTGAGTTTTACCTTGATTAATTTGTGCCCTTGTTCCTATAAAGGCTTGAATTATAAGCTCTTGTGCTTCTTCAATAAAAACTCCGTCTGGATTAATGTTATTTTGCAAAAGTGAAGTAAGGGAGGTGTCTGTGCAGAGAATAAAAAACTCTTCTGCATATTCCTTTATTTCTTCTATACCTTTATTTATGCTTTCTCCCGCTCCAAAAATTAAAATTGGTTTTGAAACAGATTTAAAATATTTTTCAAGTGGAATTGTCTGCGGTAAAAGCTGAAGATTGGTAAAAAAATTATGTGAATATTTACGGCCAAATTTAACTAAAGTCACCCGGTTTGACCAGAAGGTCATTAATGCCTTTGTGCTGGCTTGTAAAAGTTCTTCATAAAAGGAAGAATTAAAGCTTGCTCCTGCTGAAAAATCAAGCCTTATAATCCTTCGGAAGCTTCCTGCTGCTGGTAATTTTGTACCGTCAGCAAAGGTGTATGAATGTTTGTTTAATATTTGAGGAAGTTGATAAAGTTCATTTTGTGATAAAAATGCCACTTTTTGTGAATTGTTGATTTTTTCCCAGTCTTCTGCAATTTCATCAGCTCCTGTAAAAAGTGATTTTGTAAAATCATAAAGTGCAGATTCTCTTTCACATAAAAGAAGAAAGCATTGGTCTGGGAGTTTATCCAATAATTCTTTTATTCCATAGGGAAGAATAGGAGAGCAGCATAAAAAAATTGTCCCGCTTTGAATTGTTAGATTATTTATTGTATTGGTGATTGCCTTTGCAGGCGCGTATTTTGAATAGAGAAGCTTTTCTTTGTATGATACAGAAAAGCCCTGCGCAGTTTGAATTAGGCAGGGCTTTTGAAAAATATTATTATCCAAATTACATTAAATTAGAATAGTAAGTTGTCATGAAATTATTTTCGAGTTTTTTACCGTCCATAATTGCATCTTGTGCAGCAGCGTTGTCATAGTTCTGAATGTCAGAAATAAATGAGGTAGAAGTTTCTGCTTCGCTGTCTGCTGTTTCTGTATTTGTATACTGAACAACTACAACATAATCATTGATTACAAGAGGTTCTGAATAATCGTTGAGCTTCAAAGAGAATGCTGCTTTGAGGAAGTTTTCATTTGTTGCTGCTCCACCTAATCCTTCAATTGAAGTATCAAGTTTTGCACAAACAGAAGTGTTTCCATAGTTCAATGGGAAAGGAGCAATTTCTTTCTTTTCGATTCCAAGACTTTCGCAAGCTGCATCAAATCCTTTTGCCTTAGCTTCTGTAGCAAAGAGATTAGCCTGTGCAATGTAATAATCTTCAACCATAGTTGATTCATAAGAATTGATATAACTTGTTACACGTGATTTCATATCATCGCTTGTAAAGTCAGGCTGAACAGCATCGCCGTCAGTTCTGAAGATTGAGTAACCAAGTAAAGTCTGGATTACAGGGCTTACAGAATCTTTTGGAAGGCTTACGATTTTATCAAGGTCAGCTTTATCGTTAAGAATGTTTTCAAGCTGATACTGATAAGTGTTTGTAAGTTTTCCTTCTGTATCACTGTATGATTTCTGTGAGTATTCAGAAATAGCATCTTCAAAAGTAATGTTTCCTTTTTCAAGATCTTTAGCAATTTTCTTTGCCTGTGCTTCATCTTCTACAGTGATAATAGAAATATCATATTTGATGAACTTTGCAGTATTTTTGTTTGCAAAAGCTAATTTTTCTTCTTCTGGATAATTTGATTTTTTGAATGTAGCCAGATTGAATCCGCGTTTTTCTGATTCATAATTTTTGATAAAATCCAATTCAGCATCTGCTTCTTTTAATCCAAAGAGGGCAGTTGTTCCAAAGATTTCTGTTTCTGAACCAAAGTTATCATTCTGGAAACGTCCAGTGTAAAGATTGTCCTGAATGCTTGCACGCATTTCTTCAACTCTTGCAGGGTCAGCCTGGTTGTAAAGTTTTTTAGAGAACTTTCCGTTTTCATCATAGAAATAACGGCGAAGCTGTCTGTTTACTGCTTCTTTTGGAACTTTAAAACCGCTTTCTTTAACTGCATCTTCGTAAGCGTATTTCATTACTGTTGAGTTGAAAGCGTAATTAAATACGTAATACTGGTTAGATGAATCAATCTGCATTCCCTGATTGCGGAACATTTCTGCATAATAAGAAACGAAATTAGCAAAATCTGAACCACTTTCGTATGCAATCTTTCTTCCGTTGTATTTACCAAATTCGAGAGGTTTCTGATTTCCTCCTTTTCCTAATGAAGCTGGTAATACAAAGGCTATAAGACAAATAATTAAAATTACTATAGAGCCTGCTGTGTATAGTGCACCTTTTTTCATATACAATTCCTTTTTTTGTGTAAAATTTAATATAGTAGATTATTTTAACATAGTGAAATAGACCTGTCAATGTCGAATTTCTGCATGTATTTTTTTACATGTTTTTTACATGTATTTTTTAAGTGAAATCTCTATTATCCATTCACACAAATCTGCAAAAGATTTTCCCAGTACGGCGGCTTCCTGAGGAATAAGAGACGTTGGTGTCATTCCTGGAAGTGTGTTTGCTTCAAGGCAGAAAATTTTGTCGTTTTCATCAACCATAAAATCTACGCGGGCATAAGTTTTAATTCCCAGGGTTTTGTAAACGCTTACTGCTGTGGACTTGATTCTTTCTTCAAGGGCTTTTGTAATTTTGGCCGGGCAGGTTTCAATTGTACTTCCTGCCTGATACTTATTTTTATAATCGTAAAAGCCTTCTTTTGGTTCAATTTGAACAATTGGAAGAGGATTGCCTTCAATTACACCATCTGTAAACTCACGGCCCTTAATGTAATCTTCAATAAGAACTTTGTTTTCGTATTTAAAAGCCTGATTAATGGCATCGTCAAATTCTTTTTGAGTTTTTGCAATATAGACTCCTACGCTGGAACCGCCACTGCAAATCTTAACTACGCAGGGAAGCTTATGTGGAACAACATCTTCCTTTTTTGTAAGAAGAATGCTGTCTGGGGTATTGATTCCGTTTGCCCTAAAAAGCTGTTTTGATATTGATTTATCCATTGCAATTGCAGAACTCAGTGCATCGGTTCCGGTATATTTAATTCCAAACAAGTCAAAGGCAGCCTGAACTTTGCCATTTTCTCCACTGTCTCCATGAAGAGCCATAAAGACAATATCAGCCTGACCACAAAGTTCAAGTACATTTGGGCCAAAAAGGGATTTTGAATCATCTTTTCTGAGGGCTTTGAGCTCATCAAGGTCCGGAGCTTTTTCTTTTACCGGGGCAATATCTGCTGCCCAATCGCGGTCGCTTTCAAAAGCATTTGTGACATCTCCGTTAAAACCAAGAAAAATATCAAGAAGAATTGCCTTATGATTTTTTGATTTTAATGCTTTATAAATCTGACAGCCAGAAGAAAGGGAAACGTCACGTTCGGTGCTGGTTCCGCCAGCTAAAACAACAATTTTCATTTTTAACTCCTTTTTAGTAATTATACAAAAAAAATTCTTTTCTTTAAACAAAAATGAGTTACAATATAGGTATATCAACTTTAAAGGAGTGCTTGTTATGGCAGGAAAAAAAGATTATTTAGGAATGGGTAGACTTGTAAGTATTATCTTGGCTATCATTCCAATCACGTCTTGGATTTTGGGTTTTGTTACAAGATTCAAGGAAGGAAAAGTAGTTGCTGGTCTTATCCGCTTATTCTTTGGATGGAACATTATCTGGTTCCTTGATTTAATTTTTATGCTTGTTAAGGGTTCAATTTTCAGATTACTTAACTGCTAAGGTCTGGAATGATTTTAAAATAAGAACTGCCCGAATTGTGATGATTCAGGCAGTTTTTTTTATACATATTACTTATCGGTACATATTGCTTATCGGCTTGTACAAAGGCTCTTTTTTGAATTATAGCGTTCTATTGCTTCGTTCAACAAAAGATTTACCAGTTCTTTAAATTCTAATCCAGCGGCATCACACATTTTGGGGAACATACTGATTGAAGTAAAGCCTGGCATTGTGTTGATTTCGTTTAAATAAACTGCTTTTGTATCTTTGTCTATAAAAAAGTCTACGCGGGACAATCCTGTTGCATCTAAAACCTTGTAAGCGGCACAGGCAGTTTTTCGGATTTTTTCCAAATCATTTTCTGTAAGATTTGCAGGAATCTGAAGTGCGGCACCGTCCGGATCATTGTATTTTGCATCAAAATCATAGAAGGTGTGGGATGGAATAATTTCACCAGGAATGTAAGCAACTACATCTTCAATTTCGCTGTCAGCCGGGAAGGTAACGGAATTGCCGGTAACAGAGCATTCAATTTCGCGAGCGTTGATGGCTTTTTCAATTAAAACTTTATCATCCCACTGGAAGGCTTCCATAATTGCAAAAGAAAGCTCCTTGCGGTTTTTAGCTTTTGAAGCACCGTTTGAACTTCCGGCACAACAAGGTTTTACAAAAAGCGGATAATCTCCAAGTTCTTTTTCTGCAGCTTCAATAAATGCGTCGTATAAAACTGAATCATTCATTACATATCTTTTAAGGCATACATAAGGAACAACAGGAAGACCAACACTTTGCCAGAGCATTTTTGTTTTTTCCTTATCCATTGTAATTGCAGAAGAAAGGGTAGTGCAGCCAACATAAGGAAGATCAGCCATATCTAAAAGTCCCTGAATAGTTCCATCTTCACCATAAGTTCCATGGAGGACCGGGAAAACAACATCTATTTCGAGAGCTTTGCCAGCTACAGAAAAGGATTTTACCCCGGCACCTGGAATTATTGAAACTGCATTTTTTTCGTCTTGGGTGATAGTGAGGACGGCTTTTTTATCTTTGCAAATGCGTTTGTATTCGTCTTCTGACTGCAAATACCATTTTCCTTCTTTTGTAATTCCAATTAAAATTACCTTGTTTTTATTGTCAATTCCTCTGATTATTGAAGAAGCAGAAAGAAGGGAGATTTCATGCTCACCGCTTTTTCCGCCATAAATTACACCAATATTCATTTTATTTATCTCCTGATAAAAGTTCTGTAAGTGCTTTTTTTGCTTCTGTTATTTCATCATAAGGCATTACATGATCTTTATAGATTATGCTGTTCTCATGTGATTTTCCTAACAGCAGGACAATATCCCCTTCTCCAGCCATTTTGAAGGCCTGTCTGATTGCTGTAGGTCTGTCTGGGGTTATGAATAGGTTTTCGTTCATTTTCATACCCTGCTTTTCGGCACCTGCTGCAATCTGTTTTAATAGTTCAACAGAATCTTCTCCACGTGGATCTTCGTCGGTAAGAATTATTGTATTGCAATAGTCAGCAGCAATTTTTCCCTGGATGGGGCGCTTTGTAGTATCACGTTCACCACCGCTACCAAAAAGTGCAATCATCTTTCCCTTGCAGCGTTTTCTGATTGGCGGAAAAATCGTTTCAAAGCTTGAAGGCGTATGGGCATAATCGACGATAACTTCAAAAGGCTGTCCCATATCAACAACTGTCATTCTTCCTTTAATAGGATTAAGTTGATTTGTTTTTGCAGCAACAGTTTCAAAATCAAGGCCGGTGACATTGTTTACTGCAATTATTGAAGCCATAATGTTATAGGCGTTGAATGCACCCGGTAATGGAGCTTGAATATTGGTTTCCTCTTTTCCTCCTGAAGTATCAGCCGTAATATCAAAACTTAAACCAGTTTTTGAAGAAAGAATATTTTGTGCAGTCATGTAGCGGATATTTTCTGGGATTGCAGGAAGTGATTTTTCAGTTTTTTCCTGTCCGTTTACAAAAGCGTTTTTGCCGGCTCTTCCTTCTGTCGTAAAACCATAGACTGGTGATTTTGTTGAATCAATAAAATATTTTGCCGATTCGTCTTCAAGGTTTACAATTCCAAGGGGATTTATTTTTCGTTTTGTTCCGCCGATTGTTTTAAGATGATTGTGTTTATCCAGGGCGCGGAATAAGTTTGCTTTATCAGAACGGTAGGTTTCAAAAGTTTTGTGGAATTCAAGATGCTCCAAAGTTACGTTCATAAAAACGCCGCAATCAAAAGCGATGTTTCCACAGCGGTTTAGTTTTGTAGAAAGCCCGTGGGAGGAAGTTTCAACTACAGCATATTCACAGCCGTTTTCAAGCATTTCGTTCAAGTGATGTTGAATAATCGGTGCTTCTGGAGTTGTCTGGTGCTGAGGATTAGGCAAAGCGTCTCCACCAAAAGAATATTCTACAGTAGAAATAAAACCTGCCTTGAATCCACATAATCTCAAAAGCTGCCAGATAAAAGAAACCGTCGAACTTTTTCCTTCTGTTCCTGTAACGCCAATAACTACAAGGCGTTCAGAAGGAGAATCATAAAATCTGTCAGAAAGCGGCGCCATTGCAAAACGTGCATCTGGAACCTGAATTAAAACAGGACTGAATTTTAAAAGCTCGTCAGAAAGTTCATTGTCTAAGGTACGTTTGATAATTGCTTTTGCAGTTTCTTCCTGTTGTCGTGGAGAAAGATTTCCCTGAAAAACTACAACATTCGCTCCGTTCTGGATTGCCTGAGGAATAAAGGTATTTCCATCAGCATGATTTCCCGGCAGTGCAAAGAAAAGCGAGTTTTTTGTAACTTCCCGCGAGTCAAAAACAAGATTGTCTACGGGAATATTTTTTATTTCTGATATATCGTCAATTTTAGACATGTCAGCCGCCACAACCTGATTTGTAAAGGAAGGCAGCAGTTGTGATAATACTTTGGTCATAAAGGATATTATAATAGGAAATTAAAGAAGGATAAAGGGGAGAAGCAAGGCATGTTCATATTGTACAATTTATAATTAGGAATTTATATTTGAGGATGAAGATTTTCTTTACTTTTAATAAAAAAAATGGTAGTAATATTTTATGTTTGAAGTCAGGGTAGAAGCGGATTTTGCGGCGGCGCATTTTTTGAGAGATTATAATGGAAAGTGTGAGAATCTTCATGGGCATAATTATAAGGTTTTTGCTCATGTTCGTGGTAGTGAGTTGAACGAGGGCGGAATGCTCATGGATTTTTCTCGTTTGAAGGCGGCTTTGAGGGCTGTTTGTAAGGAACTTGACCACACTAACTTGAATGATCTGCCTGTTTTTGACCAGAATCCTAGTGCGGAACGTATTGCAGTTTATATTTATAAGCGGATGATTGAATTGTTAAATAAAGAAGGGCTGGATTTGTCCTATTCAGAAAAAAATCCTGATAAAACAAAGCCAACCCTTTTTGCCGTAGATGTTTTTGAAACTGAAACATCCAGGGCAAGATATTCGGTTATTTAGTACCGGTATAAACACCCGGTACTAGATTATTTTGCAGCGTTTATTACTGCTTCAAATGATGAGTTTGAATAGTAAGATGAGCCTTTTCTATCGAAGAGTAACGGGAATTGTGTTCCATTCTGGCTTATCCATGAATCTCCACTTGCAATTCCCCATACTGTAACATTTGTAATTTTATTAGCACCGCTATATTTCTTTCCGTATTTTTTGAGCATTTTGAAATAGTCACCGTAGGCTGTGGCTGCTTCACCCTGAGATTTTGCGGATATATCAAATTCTGTTACATGAACGTCAACTCCAGCATTAAGATATCGTTTTAATGCATTTTCATATCCATATACACCTGGCCATGATGGACCTACATGGGACTGCATTCCCATTACATCAATTCTTGCCTGAAAGTTTTCGCCGCCCATAGTAACGCCTGCATCGTTTTTAAGTAAACTGATTAAATGAAGACATGCGTCTGTTTTTGAACCCATATATTCGTTGTAGTCGTTGTAGCAGAGTTTTACGTCAGCTGGTGCATATTTATTTGCAAAACGGAAGGCATTGAGAATGAACTCTTCGCTTCCATAAATCTGATACCAGCGTGAACCACCCTGATCTGGAGCTTTGTCTTTTGTTCCACCTGTAGAGCCTCTAAGCCAGTTCTGATTGCTACCTGTGTATGTTGTTCCAGCATCATCAGCCATTGCTTCGTTTACTACATCCCATGCCCAGATAATGTGTTTTCCGCCGTTATTTTTTGCTTCCCAGTTTGCTACATGCTCAAGTACAGTTTTGATGTACCATTCCTGTCGTGCTGTCATGGTTTCTTTGTCTACAAGATTGCCCTGTGTTGAATATCCCTCTCTAAAGAAGGCTTCTTCTGTCTGTGAATGCCATACAAGCACGTGTCCACGCATCATAAGACCACTGTCTTTGGCTGCTTTAAGACAATTATCAACTGTTCCAAATCCGTTTAAAACAGGCGTAGTGATTTTTTTTCCGTTGCTTGCAGTAAAGCTTCCTGAAACTTGAGGATTTCCTCCCCAACAGGCAAAAATGAACTGTGGTTTGAATTCATTTCCCATTGTAATTGAATCTGCATGTTTTGAAAGTCCTTTTCTTACTGAAGCCGAACCTAATTCTGCCTGATTGCGGTTGTAAGGATCCCATTCACACGCAATACCGAAGGTGTCAAAAATGTTGTCATAGGCTTCTTTTAAAGAAGGTACGGAATCATCGGTCCAATCATCGCCATAATTTGCTTGACTTGAACAACTTGCAAAAAGCAAGCCGAAAACCAAAAAAAGTGATAAAAATAAACTAATTTGTTTCTTCATAATTATTCTCCTATAAAAAATTATTCTTCAGAAGCGGCTTCTATGCAGCCAAAAAATGCTGGTTTGGTCAAATAGCCGTTTGAATCGCGGGTGAAGAGCAGT
>JAILQA010000457.1 GCA_024699205.1 Treponema sp.
TAAAAACAAGAAATGAAGATTTCGTCCGTAATAGAAACGAAAAAGCCTCAAGAACAAGAAGTGCAAATCGAAGAAGCCGGGGGCAATTTTCGCAGATGTAAATAAAGTTGTATCAAACGTAAGTCTCCCAATACAAAAAAATGGATAAGATTAAGTTATTCTTTGGAGGAGACCATTAGACTTCTTTATTAAATCATCACCTAATCATTTTTCATATTGATTGAGCAAAGTGAGATATCAATTGAAATCACGTAAATTGATTAAAGATAAGTGTCTGTTTTGACTAGTGCTTTAAAAGCTCAAATACAAAAATTCAAATTGGTATAAGAATGAGGGAATTAAGGAAAGAAATCACCTGCTCTAAAACAGAGGTGATTTTCAAGGGGGATATTCCCCCTTGAAAATAAATTAAATTAACAGAAACTAAATGAGAATGCCATAGCGAACAAAGCTACAGTCTCACAAAGACCTACTACCATGATATACTGAGCAAAACCTTTTCCTGTTTCGCCAAGAGCATCAGAACCTGCTGCACCAGCTTTTCCCTGAGCAATAGCTGAGAAACACATAGCAAGACCAGAAGCAAGACCAAGACCAAGCAGCTGACCGGCATTAGCTGTAGAAGCAACCATTCTCTTTGTCAAAAGAAAACCATAAAGTGTCTGTGTAAGAGGAGCACCTGCAAATACAGTAAGAATAAAAGGAGCAGGCTTGTTATTTACATAACAGCGTTTCCAGGCTCCGATTGCGCCCTGACCGGCAATACCAATACCAATTGCTGAACCGATTGCAGCAATACCCATACAAATAGCAGCTCCTAACATACCAAAATCCATAATTTACTCCTTATAATTATCTATTTATTATTTTCCGTTTCCTTGAACGGAGCATATTTTATACCAGACCATGACATACCCAGGTGACTTGAAAACTCAAGTGTATTCAAGCGTACACCATGAACAATAACCGAAAGAAGGTTCAAAACCATATTTAAACCATGACCACCGACAATCAAAATAAGTGCAAGAACAAAGAGAATTGCATGTCCCATTATAGAACCTGCCATTTGATTGACAGTTTGTGAAATTGCAGCACCAGCAAGACCTACAGCCCAAAGTCTTATATAGGAAATTATATCAGAGAATACATTTACTACTCCCAATACAACTGTAATAATTCCTTTAAGACTTTCAAGAATTGATTTTAAGATACTTCCTTCGTAATTAGAGAAAATAAATCCTAAAATAAAACCAAAAGCTACAAGTCCAATGGAAACAATTCCAACAGGAATACCGTAAACTACCTTATCAAAAGCAAAGGTTTCAGAGCTTACAACAAGAGACAAAACTACATAGAACATTCCCCACAACTGAAGCATGGCACCAAGTTCACCAAGCAGTTTAAGAGATTTTCTATTACGTACAATACCCTTAATATGTGCAACTGTAAGCTGAAGCAAGGCAAGAGTAAAACAGAAAATCTGGAGATTCTGATCAGTTGTCAGTTGACCAGGAAGCTTTTCATATGCATTTGAAATCGGCCGGATTGAAAACAGTTTCAACCAGTCAGGCAGCTGTTCTGGAGCAAGACCAAACCAGGTACAGGTTACAGCGCCCCAAACCATTGTTGCAATTCCAAGAATTAAACCTAATGGCAGTAAAGGTGGGATTTTTTTGCCGGCAGCCTTGTTCTTAATCATAAGGAAGAGAACTGCCAGTACAAGAAGAATACCGTATCCACCGTCACCAAAAATCATTCCAAAGAAAATTGAGAAGAACAATAAGAACCAGCCGGAAATATCATATTCTTTATAACCAGGTACTGTTCCCAAAAAGTCTGTAAGTGGATAAATAAGACTTACAAACTTGCTATTCTTCAATTTAGTTGGAACCTCAATATCTTCGTCTTCAGGATCATCATAAGCAAGAGCCCAGTTATTATCAGCGCAGGCCTTCTTAAAGTCTTCGATATTTGCAGAAGGTACATAACCGCTAATCCAGGCTAAGTCATTTGCTTTTCCTTCAGATTCGTGATTCATACCGGCATTTATATTCTCAAACTCCATGTCAGGCACAAGAGCCTTTCTAAAAGCTGCTATCTGAGGAATATAAAGAGCATGTTGCTTATAGAAGTCTTCTATCTGAGCAATTTCTTTTTCATCTTTCTTAATTTCTTTTACAAGAAGCTTTGTAGACATTCTTGGGAAAGGAACTTCAAAAGCCTGAGGAATTAATGCTTCTGGTCTTTCATCTCCGCCATTGATAATCAAAAACCTTACGATTTTTTTATCATTATTAACAAGCAGAGTCTGAATGCTTTCATCAATCTGGGTATATTTATCAGCATTAACTTCGTAAAGCTTAAGCTGAATGCCCTTTTCTTTCAGATAATCAAAATCTTCAAGATTTACTTCGCCCCAGCTTAAGAAACGTTCCAGTTCGTTTGTGTCCGCTGTAATTTCATCCATAAGCTGCTTTTTCAATTCAGCATTTTTACAAACCTTTGAACACAAATCTATAATTTCTGTATCAGAAAGCTTCTTTACTTCTGTAGACTTCTTTTTTGGAACTTTAATTTCTCCCAAAATACTTTCTGTCAAAAGGGCATTATTTGAATACTCTTTGAAAGTGTTTAATTTTTCAGAGGAGCCTTCAATTTTTTCCAGATGAAGCAGTCCAGTTTTTCTTAAAGCCTTTAAAGCAGCTTCTTTTTCACTGTTCAAGAGGACGATGGAGACTTTTTTCATTTTTTCAATCATTCTTCAACCTCCTCATTTTGCTTTTCTGCTTCTATTTGAGCTTCCAGATCAACTTTATTCTGAAGCTTTTTCTTTGAAATCTTACTTCTAACAACAGCGGCAACCTGTTCATCACCTAAATAAACAGAAATCTTCTTGATATTAGCCTTTGTTTCAGGAATCTTTACTTTCTCAAAAAGATTAACCCTTTGAGTTGTAGCTCTTAATTCCTTAGAAAGAAGCCTTACCTGTTCATCAAGAACTTCAGCCTCTAAATCCAGAGACAAGGCTTTTTCCATTCTGTCGGCAGCCATATCAATCCAGAGAGGAGTTTCGTATAAATCATAATCTCCTCTTGAAAAATCGGCGCCTTCATATACAGGAATTGTTACACCAGCTATATTTCCATATCCTTTTTTGATATTAGAAACAGTAACCATATCTGGAGTAAATGCTTCCTTTTCGCCAAAAACTGCAATCCATTGTTCAAACTCTTTTTCTAGAGCAACTCTTGCAGCCCTGACTTCATTGGCCTTTGCATCAATTGAGCGGATTTCTGTTTGAAGCTGTTGTTTTTTGAGCACAAGAGTCGGTAGATAACGCTTATACATTTTAAGCGCGTCTTTCTGAACCTTCTGCTCATTTTTTGTCAACTTTATCTTCGCCATTTAAATCTCCATTGTCATAATTTAGATTGCCTTATCAAGTAAGGCAATGATATTTGACATCCGCTTTTATTTCTTTGGCCAATATTCAGCAATTAAAGATGATTTAAGACCGGTTTCTTCAGGTTCAAAACAATCTGCAAGGATTTTCCAGCCTAAATCAAGAGCTTCTTCCAAAGGAATGTTCTTTGACAAATCCATCATGGTATTTTCGAACATCTTACCGTAGTTCAAAAGCTTTTCATCCCAACGGCTCATTAAGAATCCCATTGATTTCTTTTCAAGGGTATCTTTATAGTTTGCGTAAAGACGAATCATACCATCCATAAGAGCACGATGGTCAGGACGAGTTTTACCATTTACGTTCTGCTTTAATCGCGAAAGTGAACCAAAAGGCTCAATTCTTCCGCCTTTAAGATAATACTGACCTTCTGTAATATAACCAGTGTTATCAGGAACCGGATGGGTAACGTCATCACCAGGCATTGTAGTTACAGCAAGAATTGTTACAGAACCAGCTGTATCAAAATCTACGGCTTTTTCGTAACGACTAGCCAGCTGAGAATACAAATCTCCAGGATAACCACGGTTTGAAGGAACCTGTTCCTGAGTAATGGCAATTTCCTTCATTGAGTCTGCAAAGTTGGTCATATCTGTGAGAAGAACAAGAACGTCTTTTCCTTTAAGGGCAAACTGTTCTGCAACTGCAAGCGACAAGTCAGGAATCTTCTGACATTCTACAGTCGGGTCAGCAGCAGTATCAATAAACATAACTGTCCTGCTTAAAGCACCACCATCTTCCAGTGTCTTTTTGAAGTAGAGATAATCATCGTATTTTAAGCCCATACCACCAAGAACAATTACATCAACTTCGGCCTGCATTGCAATGCGGGCAAGCAGCTGGTTGTAAGGTTCACCAGAGATAGAGAAGATTGGAAGCTTCTGAGAAACTACCAGTGTATTGAACATATCAATCATTGGAATACCGGTACGAATCATA
>JAILQA010000475.1 GCA_024699205.1 Treponema sp.
GTGTCTTCAACAAGAACCTGGGCAAGGGCAACTTTTTTAATCATTCCCCCCGAAAGCGTTCCCATTTTTCTTCCTAAATCAGTAATTCCAAGTGTAGATAAAATTGAACTTATCTGTGCTTCATAATTCCACAGATTCTGATTATCCATGGTGGTCATAATCTGATTGTATTTTTCCTGGGCCTTTGGATTTGTTTCCAGTTCTTCGCAGATAGAGTTATATTCATTTATAATTTTGAGTTTTGGAGAAGAGCTTTTAAAAATATGGGCTCTGATTGTATCCTGAGGATTAAAAAGAGGATTTTGCGGCAAAAAAGAAACGCCTGCTTCCTTGTTGATTACGACACTTCCTTCATCTGGCTGAAGAACTCCTGCAATTGTATTAAGTAAGGTTGATTTTCCGCTTCCGTTGCGTCCAATAAGAGCGGCTTTTTCACCTTCCTGAAGTCCGAAGGTAACTTGTGTAAAAAGAGGTTTTTCTCTTCCGATTTTTGAAAGATTATTTATAGAAAGAAGATTCATATTTCTATTGTATCAAAAATATTTACTTGAATATATAAAAAATTGCGGTAAAATTGCCTTTATGAGTACAAATACAACAAAATCAAAAGGAAGCAAGACTTCCAAAAAAACAAGCGCTGCAAAAACTTCGGGTGCAGTAAAAGTTTACAAAAAGATTGCAAAAAAGAATAAGGCGCTGGCAGTCATTATTGCTGCTGTAGTCATTCTTCTGGGCTTAGGCTGGTTCTTCGGTGGCAAACCAATTATAGAAATTGGAGCAGAAGGAATAACTTTAGTTCAGACTGAAGAGCCGATTCTTTATCATATTCCTGAATATTTGCGGGGAGAATATCCGCCTCAAACTGATTATGCAGAACTTAACGGAACAGGTGAGGGCAATACAAATGAAGTTGTAAAGGAAACTGCAAAAGAGCCTGCAGAAACACCTGCTTCAACTTCCTCTTCTGGCAAAAAAACTACTTCCTCAAAATCTGGAACAAAGAGCTCTGATCCTAAGGCTGATACTGGTTATGCTGCAAACAATCCTCTTCATTTGGGAAATCCAACCGACGCTTACGCCGATACAAAGAAAAATACAAATTATCTTATGATAAAACCACAGTATACCCTGTCCTACAACACCGAAACCTTATGTCCTAACTGGGTAGCCTGGCATCTTGATACTTCTTATATGGGTTCTGCCGACCGTATGGATGATTTCCGCCCTGATGATGAATTACCTGATGGCTGGTATGGCGTTAAAAAAGCAGATTATCAATACAATAAATACGGCTTTGACCGCGGACACGTTTGTCCTTCTGCCGACCGCACAAGCACAAAAGAAGACAATTCAATGACCTTCCTTATGACAAATATGGTTCCTCAGTCACCGGACAACAACCGCGTAATCTGGATGCATTTTGAAAATTACGAACGTCAGCTTGCTAATGAAGGAAATGAACTTTACATTATAGCCGGACCTTATGGAAAGGGCGGAACAAGCTCTAAAGGCACCTTTGATGAGATTCCTATTTCTTTAAAAAGCGGTGAAACCTTGCACATGAACGTTCCTTCCCACACCTGGAAGGTTGTCCTTGGTATTCCTAATGGTGAGAACGATTTAAGTCGTGTAACCAAGAACGCCATAATAATCGCTATAAATGTTCCGAACCAGATGGGCATGGGGAAGACTGGCGACTGGGAACAGTTTATTACTACAGTTGACGAAATTGAAGCAATGACAGGCTACGATTTATTTGAACTGCTTCCTGATGACGTGGAAGATTACCTCGAAGCACAAAAATACGAATACATAAAATAAAAGGGAACTTACTGAGCGGAACAGACTAAAATGATAGAGCTTCTTGCGAAAATCTTTATAAAGGATTACAAAAACTATTCAGATTCCCGTGTGCGTTCTAAATACGGTGAACTTTGCGGCATTTTTGGAATCCTTTTGAATATTTTACTTTTCACTTTAAAATTCGTATTCGGTCTGATTGCATCTTCGGTTTCAATGATTGGAGATGCCTTCAACAACCTTTCTGATGTTGCTTCTTCCCTGGTTCAGCTGATTGGTTTTAAGTTTTCCGTCAAAAAACCGGACAAGCGCCATCCCTTTGGACACGGTCGCTACGAATACATTGCGGGGCTTACAATTTCTTTTTTGATTTTGTATTTAGGAATTGAACTGATAAAGTCTTCAGTAAAATCCTTCAGCAATCCTACACCCGTAAAAAACAACATTGTTTCAATTATAGTTCTCTGCCTTTCAATTCTTATAAAGTTCTATATTTATTTCTATAATCATAAAATTGCAAAAAAAATCAACTCAGTCACCCTCGAAGCAACCGCAAAAGACAGTCTGAGCGATATGATTTCAACTTTTGTTGTAATTATTTCTTTTGTCTGCTCTTTCTTTACGACTTTGCCTATAGACAGTCTTGCTGGAATTATAGTTGGACTCTTCATTCTTAAAACTGGCTATGGCTCTGCAAGAGATACAATTGACCCCCTGATTGGCATTGCTCCTTCGCGCCAGTTTGTCGAAGAAGTTGAAAAAGAAGTTCTCCGACATGCCCCCATAGTTGGTGTTCATGATTTGATTGTTCATGATTACGGGGCCGAAAGAAAAATGATTTGCATGGATGTTGAAGTTCCCGGAAATATGAATGTTTTTGAGCTTCATCACGCAATTGACAGTGCAGAAAAAGATGTTTCGCAAAAGTTCAATTGCAGCACGGTAATTCACATGGACCCAGTTGATGTAAATGACCTTCAGCTGAATGATTTTAAGGACCTTCTTTATAAGGAAGTTCCAAAAATAAATCCAAATCTTAAAGTGCATGATGTAAGAATGGCTTTTTGTAAAAATGCGCCCACTTTGATTTTTGAAGTAGAACGTCCTTTTCAACTGGAAATTGATGATGAAGAGCTTATAAAAAAATTGAAGGAAATCGTTGCTAAAAAGAATCCTGCAATTGAGTGCAGCATAACAATAGATTTACCCTTTGTGTGATATTTTTTTTCATCAATATATTCAAGTCACACAATACGCGTATAAGTAAGATATTTGTAGCAGATTTCTTTTCCGGAAATAAGGTCTTTTTCGCAGTGACTTTCTTCTTCAAGACACTGCCATTTTTTACCAGTGCTTCCGCTTTGGTCCAATGAGGGGAAAAATGTGTCACCTTCAAAATCAGAATCAAAATCGATGTCAATTTCTGTTGCATAGATTTTGTCGGCAAAAGATATTGTCTGCTGGTAAAGCTCACCACCGCCTGCAATGATAATTTCCTCTGAATTATCAGCATTATCAGTCTCATCAACCTTATCAATTGCTTCTTCCAGTGTTCTGGCCAGAATACAGCCTTGCGGGGCGGCTTTTAACGTGTGACTTAAAATTGTGATTGTGCAGTAGGGCAGGGCATGTCCGATTTCTTCAAAAGATTTTCGGCCCATGATAATTTTTTTATTATTACAGATTTTTTTGAAACGATTGCGTTCGGATTTTAGGCTCCAGGGAATCTTTCCATCGGAACCTATAACCCGCCCGTTTTTTGTGTATGCAGCGATTAAGGAGATAAGGTGATTTTTAAGCATTTATTTCTACAAGTGATGCAACCGGCTGTTTTTGAGCATAAACGCTGCGGGCATTTTTGTAAGGATTCTTAAAGTTCTGAATCTGTGTTCTGATATTGTCGATGTGAATACGAAGCAAATCTCTGTTGATTTCATTCTGTTTTAGAACCTTGGTCTGCAAATCGTTAAGTTCTGACTGAAGCTTTTCAATGGATTTAGTCTGTTCTTCAGGCATATTTTCTGCTGTATTGTAAACTGATTTGTACATTCTGGACATAGGAAGAATCACTTTCTGAAGATTTGCAATATTCTTTACAACCTGCTGCTCAAGCTCAGTATGGGCAATCAAACTTTCAGGATTTTCACTGGAAATTGAATCCTGCTGTTTTTCAAGAACGTTAAGATATTCCTGAAACTTTCCTCTTTGCTGTTCAAGCAAAGTTCTGAATCTTCTTAAAATCTCAACACGTTCATTTAATTCTTCTTGTGATAATTCCATTTTGACCTCCCAGTCTCTTTGACCCATTTTGTCCAATCTTTTTCTGATTTTATCCCTGAATATTCAGTGCATTTTCTACTTTTGCTGCAGGAGCATTTGCTGTACTGTTAGCAATTCTTCGCCATGATTCTGCCAGTTCACCCATCATTTTTAAAACAAAATTAATTTTTTCGCGGTTATGGGTAATGTTTGCATCTGTCAGCTGCTCGTTAAAATAAACATAAAGTGACATAAGGTTCTTTGCTATGTCACCTCCCTTATCCATATCAAGAGAAACCTGCAATTCTGTGATTATAGCCTGTGTTTTCTGTATGCAGATTCCAAACTTTTCTATATTTCCCGGTTTTATTTTACCATCGATTTCAATAAAAGAAAGTGCACTGTTCAGTTGTTTGATAGCACCTTCATAAAGTAATACTACAAGTCTTCCCTGACTTGCTGTACTAATGTTTGTTCTTTGATATGCATTATATGCATTCTGATATCCCATTTTGATCCTCCGGAATATTTTGATGTTAAATCCCTTGATTTTCGGTTTTTAAAAATAAAACTT
>JAILQA010000477.1 GCA_024699205.1 Treponema sp.
AGAATGCGGTCAAAATAATATTCAGCTACAGGTTCAGCATTCAGCGAAAGATAAGAATATGCAGTCATTAAAAGCCAGTAGGAATTATACATATCATCAGGATTTTCTTCGACCCAGTTTGTAAGCAGAAGAATTACTCCCTGAAAATCTTCCTTTGAAAGCAGATTATTTGCCATCTGATTAATAATGGCATATCTTTGTTTTGGTTCAAGCTTATGTGTAAGGAGAATCTCTTTTAATTCTTCCTGTGTGTTTTCTGTCTTAACTTTTTTACATGCAGATAAACAAAAGCAGCAAAGCAATAAGCATAAGAGAATCTTCTTTTTAAGAATAATCATATTTTTTAATCTAGCATGTTGATTTGTTATTGTAAAGATTAATTTTTACATATAAAATGATAATAATAACTTGGATTTTTAAGAGGTTCCCGTGAATAAAACAAAGCTCATTTTATTGGATGTTGCAGCCTATTTAGGTTCCGGCTTTTTTCTATGTGCTTTTATTTTTTCCATTTTTGTTTCAGATCCAAAGTACATTAATATTATTTCCTTTATGCCTGTTCTTGCTTTTATTTTAGGCGTTATTTCTCTTGTATTTACTTTTGTTTATTCTCACAAGGCATATCATCTTTTTCTGGGACTTTTCCTTATTTTAGGCAGCGTATTTGTTTTTCTTTGTTTAAAAAATATAGTTTCCTGGACAATATATCAGTGGTGGCCGCTTTTAGGCGTTTTAGTAGGTTTTTCTTCTTTTTTTGCGGGGAAGTATAAATACAAGAAAATTAAAATCGGTTATGCGATTCCTTCCCTCTCAATTTTTTTATTCGGATTGTGGCTGTCTCTTTTTTCATTTAAAATCGTAAAAATCTCTTTTACAACTGTTGCTTTAATTGGTGCTCCCTTGTTTATGATTTTAGTATGTATTTTCCTTGTGGCACTTCTTTTAGTGCAGCAAAAATACAAAAATCTTGTTGTAAAAGACGATTCTTCGGATTCATTTGATGATGATGAATTGACAGTAGAAAAATCTGGTGAATGAATTGTATAAAGCAGGTGGTATAAAACGGAAAATTACATTTCTACTTTCTCTCTTTCTTCTCCTACAAATGCCAGGCTTTACTGCGCCCAAAAAGAAATCCAAGTCTAAAAATAATAAAAATACAGAAACCGTAGCTGAACAGAACGTAGAAACTACAGAACATGGAACTAAGCTTCCTTCAAAGGCTAAAACAAGAACTTATTTTTATAAAATAGATGAATCTATCGTAAGTGGAGTAGAGAACGGGTCTCCTGAATCTATAAAACTTGCAGTTTCAAAACTCAGAAAATCAGATGGTGAATATGCAGAAAACGAAAAGGTTTTAATGAATGTTGCTGCAGAAATTATGCATATGGTCTGGCCGTCAGAAAAAACAAACTGGGAAACCTTTGATGAAATAGAAGATAATTCCTATACAGGTTCCATTAATTCCGCAAAAAACGGTATTTTTGATTCAAGTACAGGAAATGTTGATTTTCTTAGTACAACTCTGCCGATTCTTGTTATTTTAACCCAGAATATCAGTCCTAATGTATATGAACAGTGCGAGCCGTCAGTTCAAGCCGCTTTGGAATTAAATCCTGATTCTTTATTAATCAATTATCTTGCAGGCATTTTATATAAACAGGAAGGGGATTATCCTAATGCCGAAAAATATCTGCAGCTTGCTTATGAAAAATCCAGTAATGTACTTGAAGTAATTCTTGCATATTCAGATGTACTTGTGCTTAATAAAAAAGCAGCGGTTGCTTTTCAGGTTATTGCCTCTGTTCCCGCTGAATATGATGAAGATATTCTCGTGTTAAAAGAAAGAGCTAAGGTTTCTTTTGTAAATAAGGATTATTCTTCTGCAGAAAAATATGTTGCAAAAGTTCTTCAGAAGACTCCAAATGATCTGGATTTCCTTTTATTCCGCGCAAAAATCTTTATAGAAAAAAAAGATTATATACATGCTGTTTCTCTGCTGGATATGTATGCCCGCCAAAATGATACAAATGTAGATTATCTTATATTACGCGCAAAGGTTCAGCTGGACTGGAGTAAAAATACTAATGCGGCAACAGAAACTGTAGAAAAGGCTTTAAGACTGTACCCTGAAAACGAAGAATTATTAATGCTTGCTACGCGAATCTCTTCCGTTACAGATTCACCGGTTGCAGGAAAATATGCTGATGAACTTGCTTCTTATGTTTTAAAAGCAAATCCAGACAATAAAGAAGCACTCATTTACGCTATGGAAGGGCTTATTCAGCGGGAAAACTGGAATGAAGCCTACAAACTCAGCAGCCAGCTTATTTTAAATGAAGCTGCCAGCGAAGAAGTGATTCTGAATCATGTAAGAATCTGTACTCAGTTAAAAAAATATACAGAAGCTTTGGAAACTGCTACTAACGCTTACAGACGCAATCCTGAAAATGAAATAATTATGCAGGCTTATGTAATTGCTTATTGTTCTGTTAATTCAAATGAAGAAGCACTTAATTTAATAAACGGCTTTATCACTGCTTCTTCATCAAAGATGAAAAGTTATCTCTACTATCAAAGAAGTTTTTTACAGCATACCGAAGAAGCTGCTCTTGCAGATTTGCGTTCAAGTCTTATTGCAAATCCACGTAACAGCGATTCTCTTTTCCGCCTTTACGAAATTTATTACGAGAAAGAAGATTACCGCAAGGCCCAGTATTATTTACGTCAGGTTGTAGCCATAAATCCAAACGATTCTTCAATCCGCAAACTAAACGAAGCCCTCACCCAGTTAGTCAAATAAGATACATCAATATCAAAACTTGCCAATATCCCAATGTGCAGTTTTGCTTGTCAAAACTGCAAGCGAGGGCAATTTGCATTGACACAATTAATTTCAACAGAAGCCCTCGCTATAGACAGAAGACCATTTTAGTGGTATTCTTGTAAAATTGATATAATTATCAAAAAAAATTAAAAATTAGGACGGAAAATATGTCTTTTATTCCATTCTTACAGGCCGCAGGACAGAATGTTGCTGGATCTGCAGGACTTCTCGGAACTGCGGTTCCAATGATTTTAATTATTGTTATTTTCTACTTCTTTCTTATTCGACCACAGAATAAAAAGCAGAAAGAAACCGAAAAAATGCTCAATGCATTAAAAAAAGGTGACAAGGTTATCACTATCGGTGGTATACATGGTGTTATTTCTTCTGTAAAAGAAAAAACAGTAATCATCAAAGTTGACGAAAATACAAAGCTCGAGTTCAACCGAAGCGCTGTATCTTCTGTTGAATTGTCTGACGAAGAAAAAGCTAAATTGGAAGCTGAAGCTGCTGCAAAAAAAGCCGCTAAAGAAGAAAAGAAAGCTAAGAAATTTGGATCTAAAAAAGAAGATTCTGATTACGAAAAAGAATCAGTTTCTGAAGAAAAATAAATAATATTCGGGGTTAATAAAAAATGAACAAACGAACACGATTGGTTATTCTTATTGCTGTTCTTGCTATTTGTTTCGTTTTCCTCTGGCCATCTATAAGCTGGTATGGAAGAACTCCTAAGGAAGTACAACAGCTTATAGATGGCCAGAGGAAAACGAAACAAATAGCAAGAACAGCAATAAGAATAACCAATCGTGTTCGTTTGTTCATTTTTTATTAACCCCGAATATTATTTATTTTTCTTC
>JAILQA010000353.1 GCA_024699205.1 Treponema sp.
ATTACGTTTATACCGAGTCCCAGATTTTTGAAATAATCGTTCATCTTATCAAGAGCAAGAATTTCAATGTTTGAACGTTCAGAACTCATGATTGTAAGAATTGCGCGGTCTCCAACAAGTTCGTTTATTACAGAACGGGAAATATCGCGGATTGTGTTTTCTTTTTCATAAACACCAAAGAGCCATTGCTTAGGATCTACAATTCTGTACTGGATAATCCATTCTACATCAACAATGTTTAAGTCTCCTGTAAGCATTGTGCTTTCAGCAGAAATATTGTTTTTATATTCATTGTTTCTTCCTGCCTTTATTGTCTTAAAACCAAACTGTTCTGTCTGAACAACCTTTACAGGAACGTTGTAGTTTTTATCCAACCCAAAAGGAAGCTTTACATGCAGGCCGGCTCCCACAGTCTCAGTGTATTTACCAAGACGTGTAATAACCGCCTGTTCTGTTTCATCTACTACATAAAAACTTGAAAATCCTGCAACGACAATAAGTCCGAGGATTATAAGCCAGACAAATGTTGATGGTTTAAAAAATCGATTTCTTGCTTTTTTGATTTTTTCATTATCAGCCATTCTTTTCTCCTTCAAAATAAAATATTTGAATAAATTATTATATTAAAAGATATTAAATCCAGACAGAAAAAACAAGACAAATCGAAAATCTAGGGTATAATAATATACATGATAGATGAAAATAATAATAAAAAAACTAATTCCGGCTTGATGGCCAGGGCAGAAGCAATTAATAAAGCTCTCGAAGATGAAAAAAACGTTCAGAAAGATGATAAAAATCAGGAAGCAAAGCCTAAAAAACAGAAAAGAAGACATCAGAGAAAGCAAAGGCCTCCAAGACCTCATTCTGGAATCAATAGAATATTAACAAAACTCATTATAATTTTAATTCTCCTGTGTTCACTTGTTGGTGGTGGCTTGTTCTATCTAAAAATGATTACAAAGCCGGTACCAGTTGAATCTAAATCTATAGTAATTCAGGATCAGCTGCTTTATTGTCAGGAATTTGTTTCAATAAAATATAAATACAGCGATGTTGTTTCTGTAAAAAAGAGCGCAAGAATAGGTCCTTCAAAAAGCTACAGCATAATAAAATACAGTGGAATCATACGTGCCGGAATCAGAGATATGACAATGTGTGATTATGAGGTTTCTGAAGATGGCAAATCCGTAAAAATAACTTTACCAGATGCCGAGATTTTAGGAAATGAAATCAGTTCACAGGAAGTTTTTGATGAACAGCAGAGTATTTTTGTTCCCCTTAAAATGGGAGAAGTCTTTGCTGAAATAGAAAAATCAAAAGACGAAGCACTTGAAGAAATTCTCCAGACAGGTATTTTAACAGAAGCAAAAGATTATTCAAAGCAACTTGTCCGTCAGTTCCTTCTTGCTGCCGGATATGAGAATGTTGAAGTAAAATAAAAATAATTTTCGGGAGGAAAAATGAATAAAACTATTGCACTTATTCCGGGAGATGGTATTGGACCGGATATTGTTAATGAAGCAGTAAAGGTTTTGAATGCCATTGCAAATAAATATGGTCATGTTTTTACCTATAAAAATGTAATTGCAGGTGGAAAAGCTATAGATCAATTTAAAAATCCTCTGCCAAAAGCTCAGCTGGATATTTGTCTGCATTCGGATGCAGTTTTGCTTGGTGCTGTTGGTGGTCCAAAATGGGATAATGTGGAACCCGCTTTACGTCCAGAAAAGGCTTTGCTTGGTCTTAGGGGTGGAATGAAGGTTTTTGCAAATCTTCGTCCGGCGGTAATGTTTCCTCAGTTGAAAAAAGCTTGTCCTTTAAAGGACGAAATTGTAAAGAATGGAATTGATATTCTTATAGTACGCGAGCTTACTGGTGGCATTTATTTTGGTGACCGTGGAACTTCTAATGACGGTAACACTGCCTGGGATACAGAAAAATATAGTCGGGAAGAAATCGAGCGTATTTTGAGAATGGCTTTTGGAGCGGCCATGCAGCGTAGAAAAAAGGTTACGGTCGTAGATAAGGCCAATATTCTTACGAGCAGCCGTTTGTGGCGAAAAGTTGCGGAAGAGATTCATGAAGAATACAAAGATATTGAATTGAATTATCTTTATGTTGATAATGCGGCAATGCAGTTAGTCCGTGATCCTTATCAGTTTGATGTAATTGCAACTTCAAATATGTTTGGCGATATTCTTTCTGATGAAGCAGCTCAGATTGTCGGCTCAATTGGTATGCTTGCATCTGCTTCTATTGGAAATGGCAGCGGGCCTGGTTTGTATGAGCCAATTCACGGTTCTGCACCTGATATTGCCGGAAAAGACATTGCAAATCCTCTTGCTACAATTTTATCTGCGGCAATGCTTTTGCGCTACGATTTTAAGATGGAAGAGGAAGCTAAAGCAATTGAAGCTGCCGTTAATTCTGTTCTGGATCAAGGCTGGCGCACTGGTGATATTGCCGGTGATGTTGAAGCGGTTCGCGCGGATGGAAAGTTGGTCGGTACTAGAGAGATGGGAAATCTTATCGTAAAGGCTATAGAATCATGAAACGAGTTTTTACAATACTAATATTTCTTTTATCAGGGCTGTGTTTTACTTTTTGTTCTTCTTCCGCATCTGCTTCTAAACTGGATTTTGATATAGAGGTTGAGGTTCCAGATACTTCAAGTTCTATAAAGCAGGAGGCGGATGAAATGAATAAAACTATGACTGCTGTAGAACTTACGATGAAAATGGGAAATGGAATCAATCTGGGGAATACTCTTGAAGCCTATCGTGGTTGGGACAAAAGTACATCAGAACCTGTGTCATGGTATGAAAAATTGTGGAGGCAGCCGGAAACAAGTCAGGAAATTATGAATGCTTATAAATCAGCAGGTTTTAATTCTGTGAGGATTCCTGTTGCCTGGACAAATATGATGGATTATGAAAAAGGTGATTATTTCATTAATCCTGATTATCTTGATAGGGTGGAGACTGTTGTCAATTATGCTTTGAATGCTGGTTTATATGCTATAATTAATGATCATTGGGATGGCCAATGGTGGGGAATGTTTGGTGCTTCAAATAAAGCTCTGCGGCAGGAGGCTGTAAAGCTTTATAAATCTTTATGGACGCAGGTTGGAGTTAGATTCAAAAATTATGATGAACATTTGATTTTTGAAGGAGCCAACGAAGAACTTGGAAGTCGTCTGAATGATGACACCGCACTTACACCAGGAAGAAAAGGCGTTCTTTCAGAAATTGACTGCTATAATATGGTTAATAAAATAAATCAGTGTTTTGTAGATGTAATCCGGGCCAGTGGTGGAAACAATGAATACCGTTTTCTTTTAATTCCGGGATATGATACGGATATCGGAAAAACAAACGCTTCGTCTTATAAAATGCCGGCTGATAAAGTTCAGAATAGGCTTTTGATTTCAGTTCATTATTATACTCCGTCAACTTACTGTATTCTTGATGAAGATGCCAGTTGGGGTAGAAATCAAACTTCATGGGGAACTTCATCCGATAAGAGTCTCATGAATGATAATTTTGCTAAAATGAAAAAGTTTGTGGATGCCGGTTATGGTGTCATTATTGGAGAATATGGGGTTACACGCCAGAAAGACGAAAGTCAGAAAGAGGGGATGGTAGATTGGCTTACCTGTATTCTCAATAATTGCGATAAATATAATTATTGTCCCATGCTGTGGGATTGCAATACTTTTTTCAGTAAAGAATCACCTTTTGGTTTTTCTGATTCAAGGCTTGCTGAATTATATTTGAGCAGAAAAGAGTAATCACAAAAATAAAAAGGAAAATAAATACAAAAAAAATTGCACTAATTTAGAAAGCGTAATAAAATAGAGACTATGGAATACATAAGAAAAAACGGACTTCTTTACACACCAGATAAAAAAACAATTGTCGCTGTAGATTCTGATTCAAATGAATTTACGGGGCGTGTTCCTTTTGGTGCGCATTATATCGAAGATGAAGTTTTTGCAGATTCTCCCTGCGAATCAATTTCGCTCCCGGATTCTGTAGAACAAGTTGGTGCCTGTCTTTTCCAGAATTCAAAATTTCTTGAAAAGGTAAAATTACCTTCTGGTATGAGATTACTTTCACCATATCTTTTTGCAGGTTGTTCGTCTCTTGTAAAAGTTTCCATGCCTACGGTGATAGACGAATTTCCTGAAGGTTTGTTTTATCAGTGTACGTCCCTTACGGAAATTCCATTTAGGGCAGGAATTAAAGAATTACCTGAAAATGTTTTTGCAGGTTGTTCTTCAATTCAGTCTCTGGTAATTCCGAGTACAGTTGAAAAAATCGGTTCTATGGCTGTGGCAAATTGTACGGCATTAACGACAGTTGTCCTTCCGGCATCGCTTTTTGAACTTGCAGATGATGCTTTTGAGGGTTGTAATTCTATCAGTAAGGTTAGAATTGCCGAATCAAATAATCTTTTTTATGTAAGTGAAAAAGATGGTTGTCTTTATGAGCGAACAGCTGATGGTGATAAACTAAAAATAAAAGTGACTGCCGAAGTTGTAGAAAATGTAAACTTTTATAAAGAAAATGTTGATGATGAAACTGATGCTTTCTATTCCGACGAAAGTATTTTTGAAGAAGATGATACTTTCAGTTCAGAAATTGGAGCTGATGAAAATGAAATTGCTGCCGTTGAGCAGGGGATAATCAAGGATTCTGAAATTGAGGAGAATAAAGTGGAACAGAATTTAGATGATGTGCTTGCTGATATTATGAATGATGAAAAAGCAAGAAATGTTGGACAGGAAAATGTAGCAGTTGGGGAAAAAGAATCACAGGTTCTTACCGAAATGATGGATTGTATGAATGATAAACCTGCTCCTGCAAATGATGTAAAGATTTCTGAAGATGAACTTGCAAGATTGTTTGAATCACATGAATCAGCAGCAGTTGCAGCAGAATCTGCCGAAGAGAAAAAGTCTGATGATGAAATTGATAATAAAACACAGATTCTTTTGGACTCTGTAAAACTTTCTAAAGTTATAGAATGTGAGCCAAAGGGCGAGTGCCAGGGAGATCCTGAATTATTCATTATTGCAGAACAGATTGAATCAGGTTTTAGTACTAAACTTGAGAATTGTGCAAAACGAATTGCCGAAATTCAGGATTTCAAACGAATCTATATGCTTGGCGGACTTCCTGTTGAAAATGAAGAATTTATGCAGTTCTTCTATCATTTTATGAGTATGAGAAATGTAGTTCTTGCCTGTACTTCGCCATCTCCTTCAAAGTTGTCTGATTATTCAAAGAAAATCTGCGAAAATGCCAGAATTGATTTGGAAAAGGAAGCTTTGTTAAAACAGCGCAAACGCATCGGCATCAAAAACAGCAATCTCATCAAACTTGTTATTCAAGATTTGGCAGACTAATTTTTTATATCAGAAAGGCAGAATTAAAGGATAGGGGAAGATAATACATACATTGACAATAAAACTTGCTTCCGTTTCACGTCATTAAAAAGTCTGGCACTGTGGTGTCCTTTCAGGACTATTGTATTTGTGTGCATGCACTTCTCTTGTTTTTGTGTCCTCGTGAATGACTTTTTAATTACGTTTCACTCACGCAGGTTTTATTGTCATTGTTATATACCAATATACAATCTTTTTTAGCCTTTCTGCTATAACAAAAACACCCCTACTATTCAATCTTTCATAAAAATATTACAATGTAACATTATTTCATTTACAGGAGACTTCCATGCCTTTAGACAAAATGCGTAATATTGGCATTATGGCACATATTGATGCCGGAAAAACAACAACAACCGAACGAATCCTCTATTATACAGGCAAAATTCATAAAATTGGCGAAATAGATGACGGTCAGGCAACAATGGACTGGATGCAGCAGGAGCAGGAACGCGGAATTACAATCTGTTCTGCCGCTACAACAACTTACTGGAAAAATTATCAGATAAATATAATCGACACTCCGGGCCACGTTGATTTTACTGCCGAAGTTGAACGTTCTCTTCGTGTTTTGGACGGTGCCGTTGCAGTAATCTGTGCAGTTGATGGTGTTCAACCACAGACAGAAACCGTATGGAAACAGGCCGATGAGTTCAATGTTCCCCGCATTTGTTTTATGAATAAAATGGACAGAATTGGTGCAGATTTCTTTGGTTCAATGGATGATGTTCACGAAAAGTTTGGCGTAGACTGTCTCGCTTTGCAGATTCCAATTGGACAGGGACCAGATTTTGAAGGTGTAATTGATTTGTTAAAAATGAAGGAATTGCGCTGGTCTGCTGATGATGAAGGTGAAACTATCACCGAAAGCGATATTGCAGAAGCACGCAAGGCAGAAGCTGAAGAATGGCGCGAAAAACTCGTAGATACAGTTGCTGGTACTGACGATGCTCTTGCAGAAATCTATCTTGAAGGCGGCGAAATTACTCTTGAGCAGTTAAAAGCTGCAATCCGAAAAGCAACAATAAACCGTCAGTTAGTTCCTTTTTTAATGGGTTCAGCACGACACAATCAGGGAGTTCAGCCTTTGATTGACGCTGTAATTGATTATCTTCCTTGCCCGACAGACGTTCCTGCCTCAAAAGGAATTAAAGTAAAGAAGGACCAGCAGGAAGAAATTGAAGTTCCTTGCGATGCTACAAAAATGCCTCTTGGTCTTGTTTTTAAAATCCAGTATGACCGTGA
>JAILQA010000009.1 GCA_024699205.1 Treponema sp.
CAAGGCTTCTTTTGTATGGAATGATATGATTAAATTATTTATGATTATTGTTCCAAAAGAGGGAAATGCAGATGCAGCTCTTTCAAAAGCCAATGACCTTAGAAATAAATTGATTGAAAAGAAACTTACAACTGATCAGATGACTGTTCAGTCTAAGATTGAAGGTTCAGGATATCAGGCTGGAGAATTACTCCTTCCAAAAACAAATATCGGTGCAGATAGTGTAGGAATGTCTTATCAGGGACTTTTGCTTTTGTTTGAACAGAACGAAGGTTTTATTACTGATGTTCAGGAAACTTCTCTTGATTATAGAACTGTTGTAGTAGGAAAGAAATACAGCGCAAAGATGCTTTCTATCAGTGATGTTGTTCAGCCAGAAACCACTGTTACTGTTTATGAATACATTCGTTCAAACCTTGCACAGCAGAAGCAGATGCTTTATGTACAGCAGGCTGCTCAGGAAATTGCTGACAGTTTGAATAAACCTGAATATGTAGAAGAAAAGAAAACAGGTGCTGCATTAGATAAACTTTTAGCTTGGGAGACAAACTAAGTGTCACGCAGAAATGGTAGAATAATTGCATTTCAGGCGCTTTACTCATGGGATGTTACTAAGGTTCCGTTAGAAGATTTACTCTCTTTTTCATGGCTGGAAAAAGATTCTGAGCTTCATTCTGAAGAAGAAAAAGAGCTTACAGATACTGCAAAAGACGAAAGAACATTTGCAACCTTAATTATTAGTGGTACAATTGAACATATTGAACAGATTGATGAAGTTATAAAAGAGCATCTTTCTGCAAACTGGTCTATGGAACGAATAAATAAGGTTGCACTTGCAATTTTGCGTGTAAGCATTTATGAGTTATTGTATCAGCCTGATGCTCAAATCGGGATTATAATAGACGAAGCCGTAAAGATTTCCAAGAATTATGGTACCGATGATTCCTATAAGTTTATTAATGCTGTGCTTGATAATGTAGGAAAAAAAGAAAAAGGTGCAAAGTAAGAAAACTCTTTTTATATTAATATTCTTTCTTTCAATTTTTGCTCTGTTCTCCTGTAAAATGAGGGCAGAGCAAAAGTCGTTAACTTCCCAGTTTGAAATGATTGATATCCTTATTGCTGACAGTCAGATTAAGGAAGCACTGGGGGAATTAAAAAAAGCAGAAAAACTTGTTTACGATTCCTGGTCTTATATTGGTTTATACAAAAGATACATTAAGCTTGGTGAAGATAAAAATGCCGAGAAGATTATCCAGAAAGCCTTAAAAAAGAATGAAAAAAATAATGAACTTCTTGCAGTTTATTCCCAGTTTTTATTGCAAAAAAATCGTTTTGAAGAAGCAATAAAATACAGCGAAAAACTTCGTGGAACAAAATATGCTTCCTTATATTCAGAAGCAGTTTTAAAACAATTACAGCAGCAGTTAAATCTTACATCGCCAGAAAATAAAAGTTATAAAGATTATTACAAGGATCCAAAATATTACAATATTTATCTTGATGCTTATAAAACTACACTAAATCCAATCTGGATTCGGAATTGTTCAATTTTTCACCTTGCAGAAGGGCTTTTTGACAATGCCGCTTCCCTTGCTCCAGAACAGTATGCAAACCTTGAAGATGCCTATTTCTGGGCTCTGGTATTTTATGATGATGCAAGATATTATGAATCCATTGCTGCCTTAGAAACTGCAAAAAAATATATAAATGATTATTCCAACACATCAAAAAATGCAAAAATAACTCCTGTGCAGATTTTTTCTCTTGAGTCAGATGCTTATTTAGGTGCTTATGATTTTGAAGAAGCAGAAAAGCAGCGTGCCAGAATTATTGCACAGGCTGATTCACTGGAAAAAATCAGTGAGCATGATGAAAAACTTCTTTCAAATATGACAGTGAACAGTGCTCTTTATGCGAAAAATGCTGGAGATTTAAAGAGAACTTCTGATTTGTTGATTTACGCTGTAGACAGATGGCCTTATGATACTGCTGCAATTCTTTTATATTCCGATTTTGCTTATGAATCAAGTCTTGAGCGCCCGGAAGACCAAGAGCAGGCTCTTTTACGAAAGTCAGGTTTAGCTTCGCTGGAAATGGAACGCTATGACAATCGAATTAAGATTCCGCTTGATGATGCTCTTTACAGAATTGATATTGCCTTAAAAGAAAAGAAGGATCCAAAGCTTGAAATTAAAAAGCTGGATTTAAAATATAAATTACAGCCAAATCTTTCGGTAAAAGAAAAATCCGCAGATTTATGGCATATTCTTGAAGATAATTATAGTAAAACTCAACAATATGAACCTCTCTTTATTCAATATGCACTAAATTATCTTTTGCAAACCAGCCAGATAGATGATGCCTTTTATCTTTTCAAAAAATCTGTAGCTTCTATGTACAATTTTGATTCTGAGCAGGATTTCTGGA
>JAILQA010000015.1 GCA_024699205.1 Treponema sp.
GATACTGCAGGACGTATTGACCGCTTCAACAAACGCTACGGAATTACAGCAGAAAAATAAAATCAGATTTCGACTAGAATTATCTGTTAGATTTTTTGCAAAAAAAGCACGCCTTTTGGAACGTGCTTTTTTTATGTCTTAGTGATTTTTTTATTAAAAATTGATTCAGCAGCCGACTATAGGGACTGAGTCTTTTCAACACAAAGCTTCCAGCAGCGGTGAGGTTTTGCTCCTGCGTAATCATTTGGAATTGTCTGTGGCGTGATATCCTGGCAGGAGATTTTATTACCCGAAATTGTTACCGGCGGTATTTCTGATGAATTAAACTTGAGTTTTTCTGAGTTAGTTGAAAAATAAAGGATTCCACCTGGATTCAGGATATTGAGACAGTCTTTTACAAGTTGTGGCCAGTCTCGGTTTATATCAAGCACATTATAAGTATTTTTACTATTAGAAAAAGTCGGTGGGTCTAAAATTATAATGTCATAATAATCTGACGGCTTGAGACTTTTTGCCTTTGCTGATAGGGCTTTCTGCTTTAAAAAATCCATACAATCAGCTCTTGTGTAAATATATTTATTTTTATCTGTAAAACCGTTGAGCTTCATGTTTTCTTTTGCCCAGTTCAGATAAGTATTTGACAAATCTACAGATTCAATAAAACTGGCATTTCCCTGGGCTGCATAAACAGAAAAGCTTCCTGTATAACAGAAAAGATTGAGAAGACGTTTTTTGTTTGCTGTATCACGAATTGTAGCCCGCAAAGGTCTGTGGTCAAAAAAGAGTCCTGTATCCAGATATGAGCTTAGATTCAGACTAAAAAGCTGACCTTGTTCTATTATAAGGCCGGAAATTGAGCTTTCTTCCTCAGAAAAAGAAGTGTACTGTTCGCCATCCTTGTGGCTTTTGTGTCCCCTTGATTTTTTAATTATGTGTGAATTATCAATTCCCAGTACATTTGCCGCTACTGTCGCCATCGCATCCAGCCAGAGGGCTTCTTCATCTTCCGCTTTTTCATAGGGGCGTTCATATAAATAAAGAACAGCGTAAGTTCTTTCTTTTATTTCTTTTTCAAGTCCGGGCGCATTTGCAGATAGACTTTCATTTTGGGCTGAAATAAAGCGGGCTGCTTCAAGAACTGTATCAACTCCATCTGGAAGAAATTCATATAAATCTAATGAAAGAGGAATTTCTGGAATATCGCGGTCGTAAAGTCTGTAACAGGAAACCCTGTTTTTTCGCATCTGTTTGCGAAGTTCCTTATATTTTCTTTTTAAGCGGTTGGCAAAAAGTTCTGCCTGATATTGTATTTTATTATCTGATGAATTCATGATTAAAATATATCATATTTAATTATATATTTCAGCATTAAAAAAATAACGAAATGTTAAAAAAAAAAAAAATAAACTAGTTGAAAAACTGGTTGACATTTATATTTTTGTGGAGTATTTTTATTATTGTAAAAATAAATGTCAGAACTTTTTTTTGAGAGGTATATATGGATTTTGCAATAACAAATAACAACTCTTTTTTTGAGATTGGCTCTTTTGATGCAAAAACTTATTTTTCTGAGCTGCTGCGTAAGGTGCAGGAAGGGGCAGTTTTTAATATCTCCAAAAACGGAAAGAGGGTTGCAGTTTTGCAGGGAGTTCAAAGTGCCAAAAATGAAGCAGCGTTAAATGCCCATAAAAGAATTCTTGACCGTTCAAAAAAAATGAAGGATTTGCGCAAAAAGAATGGACTTGAGGCAATAACATATTCGGAATTAAAAGAGTTGAAGAATGCTGGCAGAAAATACTAGTCCTTTTCCTTGTATTGCTGTAGATACATCTTTTATGGCTGCTTATATTCTAAATGGATATTGTTCAGATGAACTTTCTGATTGCATTAAAGATGTGGAATATATTTTAAATAACAATGGTCAGTTTTATGTTCCTCAGCTTTTCTGGTATGAAATAGAAAATGTTCTTCTTTATAAAATCCGTAAGAATAAAAAAGGACAGGTTTATTTGTCTAAATCTGATGTAATGGATATTATTTATGATTTACAGCAGCTGCCTATTTATACAGATTTGCAGCCGGATGGGGAGATTCGTCAGAGAATATTTGATATGGCAGAAGAGCATAATCTTTCTTATTATGATGCTTCATATCTTGAACTGGCCAGACGCTATTCAATTCCATTAAAAACTTATGATGCAGATTTATCCGCCGCTTTTGAGTCATATAGGGCAAACACATTATAAAAGATTATATATAAAAGCCAATTTCACTCTTTTGTGCTTGTTCTAACATAATCTTTTATAATGTGTTTGCCAGAATCCATATATTGGGCTTCCGCATTATAAATATTTAAGGTATAAATTGGCGTGAGGTCGTGAGTTCTGTGGCAAAAAAACTCTGTTTGTGGCTGCCGCGTTTGCGGCAGGTCAATAGTTCCTTTACCACAAACAGCGTTTAGCGCATTAATGCGCGATTTTGCCACAGAGCTCACGACCGGAAGCCATTTTGTAAATTCAATTATTTATAATGTGGAAGCCCTGTTGAGTCATATAAATTAAGTTGATAAGCTTTGCTTTATAACCTATAATTCAGCTATGACTGTTACAGAAAAATATCTTGCAATGAATAATGAATTTTGCAGATTGCGTGATGCAATTTATGAATGTGATGTTGATGAAGCCGAAGAAGATCCTCAGGTTCAACAAAGTGTAGAAGCCGCACTTGGTATTTTGTGTCAGTATCTGGATTATTACAAAGACTTGAATAAAGTAAAGACGCGTGTAAAAAAATAATAAAGTTTTCTCGCAAAAAGAATATTACCAGGGGTTTTAGGGGGCGGAGCCACCTAGGCGAGGGGGAAGGCCACAACAAAGTGTGGCCGAGGGGGGAGACTTCCCCCTCATATAAAAAATCACTATAATAGTATTCTCATATTTCGAACGAATCCCACGACCTGTGTGTACGTGCGGAAAATATATATTTAAGGAAATCGTATGGATTTTACAGAATTTGGTCTTGATGAAAGACTTTTGAAAGGAATTGAAGCCGCCGGTTATGTGACATGTACGCCGGTTCAGGAAGATGTGATTAAGGCTTCTAAAGCAGCTGAAGGGGCAAAGGGCCCTGATTTGTATGTTCAGTCTCAGACTGGAACTGGAAAAACTTGTGCTTATCTTGTTGCAGTAATCAGTGAAATGTTGAAAGCTGAAAATGTTGGAAAAAAATGTTTGATTCTTGCTCCTACACGAGAGCTTGCTGTCCAGATTGAGGAGGAAGCAAAGGTTCTTGTTGGAACAAGTGGCTTAAAAGCTTTTTCTGTGTATGGTGGAGTTGGTTACGAAAAGCAGATTGCGGCTTTGAAAAAGGGTATTGATATTGTTATCGGTACTCCCGGCCGTGTAATCGACTTAAACGAAGGTGGAAATCTTGACCTTAGTAATGCGCATTTCTGTGTAATCGATGAAGCTGACCGTATGTTTGACATGGGCTTTTATGATGACCTGCGCAAGATTTTGAAAAAATTACCAGAAGCAGAAACTCGGCAGACAATGCTTTTTTCTGCAACATTAAACACTTATGTAAAAAATCTTGCCTGGGAATATACTCGTGACCCTGTTGAAATCACAATTGAGGCAGAAAACATTACTGTCAGCGAAATTACTCAGGAACTTTTGCATGTAAGCTCAGAACAGAAAATGATGCTTTTGATTGGTGTTTTAAAACACGAAAATCCTGAATCTGTAATTATTTTCTGTAATACAAAACGTAGCTGCGAAGTTGTTGCCAAAAGACTTAAGCTCAACGATATCAATGCTGAATTTTTAATTGGTGATTTGCCTCAGTCTAAACGACTTCAGATTTTAAAATCCTTCAAGGCTGGTCAGGTAAAGGTTTTGGTTGCAACCGATGTAGCTGCCCGTGGTATCGACGTTGATGACCTTGCAATGGTAATCAATTATGATTTGCCTGTTGAAGCAGAAAATTATGTTCACCGAATTGGACGTACTGCCCGTGCTGGAAAAAGTGGAAAGGCTTATACCTTCTGTTCTGAACAGGATGTTTACAATCTTCCGGCAATTGAACGCTATATAGAAATGCAGATTCCGGCTCAGGTTGCTTATGATGACCAGATGGAAGATGATAAATCGGCTGGGGTTTATATTAAAACCGAAAACTGGCATGGTGATGATGATTTTGATAATCGTGGTGGACATAGAAAGAACGGCAAGTCAAAAGATTCTCACAAAAAATATGACAAATCTGGTAATAAAAAATATGGTGATTCTTATTCCAAAAATAAAAATGCAGGACATGGAAAGAACAAAGATTCTAAGAAACCATATATTAATCCTGAAAAACTTGCCGAAATGTCTTATGAAGAGCGAATGAAGTTCTATAAAGAACGATATGGTGGCGGTTCTAACCAGTCACAGAATAATTCTAAGAATAATTCCAAAGATGCTTCTAGAAATTATTCAAAAAATAAGGCAAGTAATAATTCCAAAAATTATAACAATAACTATAAAAATAATCAGAATAAGAAAAACTCTTATGCAGCAAAGACTTCAAAGCCAGTTAATAAAAATGTACCAAAGAAGACAGAGAAAAAATCATTCTTTGATAAGTTAAAGTCTTTGTTCGGGAAGAGAAAATAAATATCAGAGAATAAATATCGCAAGGAATAAAAATGATTACTGTTAGTGACGTTAGTTTATCATTCGGCGAACAGCCGCTTTTTAAAGATGTAAATTTGAAATTTACAAAGGGAAATTGTTATGGAATTATCGGGGCCAATGGTGCCGGTAAATCAACATTCCTAAAACTTCTCAGTGGTGAATTGGAAAAGGATTCCGGTGAAATCTTTATGACTCCGGGTGAACGAATGGCTGTTTTAAAGCAGGACCACTTCGCCTTTGATGAATATTCTGTAAAAGAAACTGTAATGATGGGTTTCCCAAAGCTTTATGAAGTTTCAAAAGCTCGCGATGAAATTTACGCAAAAGAAGAGTTTACAGAAGAGGACGGAATCCGTTCCGCAGAGCTTGAAGCAGAGTTTGGTGAACTCGGTGGCTATGAATCAGAAAATCAGATTGAACAGATGCTTTCTGGTCTTGGTCTCGAAGAAGAATTTCATGATAAAATGATGAGTGAACTTGATGAAGGTCAGAAAGTGCGCGTTCTCCTCGCCCAGTCAATTTTTGGAAACCCGGACGCCCTTCTTTTGGATGAACCTACAAACGGTCTGGACATCGAATCTATCACCTGGCTTGAAAACTTCTTGATGGAATTTGAAAATACCGTTATCGTTGTTTCCCATGACCGACACTTTTTGAATACAATCTGTACCTACATCATGGATATCGATTTTGGAAAAATTACCCAGTATTCAGGTAACTATGATTTCTGGTATCAGATGAGTCAGGTTTTACAGCGACAGGCCCACGACCAGCAGAAAAAGACCGAAGAAAAAATGAAGGATTTGCGAGAGTTTATCCTGCGCTTATCTTCAAATGCTTCTAAGGCAAAACAGGCTACCAGCCGCAAGAAGATTTACGACAAGCTGGCAGAAAGTATAGAAGAAATTCCTGTTACTACAAGAAAATTCCCTTATGTAAATTTTAAAGCAGACAGGGAAATTGGAAACAATGTTCTGGAAATAAAGAATCTCTGCTACAAAGATGCCGATGGAAATGATCTTCTTAAAAACTTTTCATTAAAAGTTAACCGCACAGATAAAATTGCTTTTGTAGGTATTGAACACAATTCTGTTACAGCTTTGTTTGATATAATCAACGGAGTTAAAAAGCCAGATTCCGGTGAGTTTTTCTGGGGACAGACAACTTCTCAGACCTATCTGCCTCGTGATAATGCTTCCAGCTTTGATAATGATTACAATATTACAGAATGGCGCAAACAGTATTCAAAAGAGCAGGATG